>NZ_JBHTJA010000179.1:0-8055 GCF_042675525.1 Actinomadura sediminis | reverse complement strand
GCGCGGCGCTCCGTCCGCGGGCGCCGCGCCCGCCGCGCCGCCCGCGCCCGCCGGGCCGCGCGTACGCGCCGGACCGACCGCGTTCGTCGAGCCGGCCGCGTTCGTCGAGCCGGGCGCGTCCGTCCGCCGGTCCCCGGTCCGGGTCTCCGCCGCGCATTCTCCGCCCCTTCCGGCGCGGTCCCCCTGCCGCGTCCTCAGGTGAGCGTGCAGGCGCGCACGCCGCGCGCACGGGGAGCGCGCGCGGCGTGTCGCGGAAAAGCGCGGGCCGCTGACCTGCCCGAACGCGTCCGTTTACCAGCTGGTGGACAGCGGCATGCCCTCGGCGTAGCCGGACGAGCTCTGGACCCCGACGGTCGCGCGCTCGTGGAACTCCTCGAGCGTGCGGGCGCCCGCGTAGGTGCAGGAACTGCGCAGTCCGGCGACGATCGAGTCGATCAGGTCCTCCACGCCGGGGCGCCGAGGGTCCAGGAACATGCGGGACGTGGAGATGCCCTCCTCGAACAGCGCCTTGCGGGCACGGTCGAACGGGGAGTCCTCGGCGGTGCGCAGCCGCACCGCGCGCGCCGACGCCATGCCGAAGCTCTCCTTGTAGAGCCGTCCGTCGGCGGCGCGCTGCAAGTCGCCCGGCGACTCGTAGGTCCCCGCGAACCAGGAGCCGATCATCACGTTGGCGGCCCCGGCGGCGAGCGCGAGCGCGACGTCGCGGGGGTGCCGGACACCGCCGTCGGCCCACACGTGCCGGCCCAGGCGGCGGGCCTCGGCGGCGCACTCCAGGACGGCGGAGAACTGCGGGCGGCCGACGCCGGTCATCATCCGGGTGGTGCACATGGCGCCCGGCCCCACGCCGACCTTGACGATGTCGGCGCCCGCCTCGATCAGGTCGCGGGTGCCCTCGGCCGTCACCACGTTGCCGGCCACGACCGGCACCGCCGGGTCGAGACCGCGGACGGCGGAGAGCGCGGCGATCATCTTGTCCTGGTGGCCGTGCGCGGTGTCGACCACGAGCAGGTCGGCGCCCGCCTCCAGCAGCGCCTTCGCCTTCCCGGCGACGTCGCCGTTCACGCCGACGGCGGCGGCGATGCGCAGGCGCCCGCGGCCGTCGACGGCCGGGTCGTACAGGGTGGCGCGCAGGGCCCCGGTGCGGGTGAGGACGCCGGTGAGGCGGCCCTCGTCGTCGACGACGGGCGCGAGCCGGTGGCCCCGCTCGTGCAGCCGGTTGAACGCCTCGCGCGGGTCCACCCCGGCGGGCAGCGTGACCAGGTCGCGGGACATGATGTCGCGCAACTGGGAGAACCGGTCGACGCCCTGGCAGTCGGCCTCGGTGACCACGCCGACGGGACGGTCGTCGGCGACGACGATCACGGCGTTGTGCGCCCGCTTGGGCAGCAGCGCGAGCGCGTCCCCGGCGGTGCTCGACGGGTCCAGCGTGATCGGGGTGTCCACGATCAGGTCGCGTCCCTTGACCCAGCCGATGACCTCGGCGACGACCTCCACCGGGATGTCCTGCGGGAGCACCGCGACGCCGCCGCGGCGGGCGACGGTCTCGGCCATCCGGCGGCCGGACACCGCCGTCATGTTCGCGACGACGAGCGGGATCGTCGTCCCGCTGCCGTCCACGGTCGACAGGTCGACCTCCAGACGCGAGCCGACCGACGAGCGGCCGGGCACCATGAAGACGTCGTTGTAGGTGAGGTCGTGAGCGGAGTGCTCACCGTTCAGCAGGCGCACGGCTGTCTAACACACCAATCGAGGATGAAAGTGGCTGGGCCACCGTACATTGTGTGGCATACCCCCCGATGCTCCGCACACGCACCCGTCCCTTCGGGCGGCACGCCTGCACCCAGGGGTGATGACCCTGTGTCCCCGGAGCGCGTCCGGCCCTTCCGCCCCGGTTTCCCTGCCGCCTTGCAGGCATAACAGAACTGGATGCCCGCACATGGGGAAAGTCGTGCAACGTGAGGCTTAGCTCTCTGTAAAGTTACCTCTTGACGTAATCGCGCCCCCGATGCACTTTTCTTACATGTGCCTCGCGCGGACGGCCGTCCTGCCGTAGGGGCGTCACATCAGAACACCGGGAGAGGCGCATGCAGGCCACGCACTTGGACCCGGTTCGCGTCATCGTCGGGGGCGCTCCCGCCGCACCGCCCGGCGCCGCGCAGTGCCCGCCCCGCGGAGGCTCCCGTTCCGCGCGCGGCGATCCCGGCCCGGCCCCGCCGGGCGCGTCCCGGGAAGCCCTGTGGAGAGCCGGTGTGCGTCCCGCGCGGCCGCCGCCGGGACCGCCGGACGGCTCATGCCTCCGGCGGCGTTCGCACGTTGGAAGAGGGGCGCGCGACGCCGAAAACGGCACCGCGCGCTACCGCTCGCAGACGCTTCGACGGCCGCCGGGCAGGGCGAACACGAGCAAGATCAATATTTGACGTCATCCCGTCCCGAAATGGAATGATCTTGCAGTTGCTGGCAAAACGATTCATCGCATGTCGAGGAGGACAGCCGTGCTGGATGCGGTCGACGCCGTGCTCGTCCGCGAGCTCCAGCGGGATGGCAGGGCCACGTTCCAGGCGCTCGCCGATCGCGTCGGGCTATCCCGCACGGCCGTGCGGGCACGCGTGCAGAACCTTCTCGAAACGGAGGTCGTCCGCGTCGTCGGCATCGTGCACGCCGCCGTCGTCGGCGCGGAGGCGACCGGGCACGTCTCGGTCACCGTGGACGGCTCCGCGCGGGAGGTCGCGGCGGCCGTCGCCGAACGCCCGGCCGTCGGCTTCGCCGCGCTGACCGCGGGCCCGCACGACCTGGTCGTCCAGGTGCGCACCAGGGACGACGCCGCCCTCGCCGCCGAGGTGGACCACCTGCGGTCCGTCCCGGGAGTGCGGACGGCGGAGGTGTTCCGCTCCGTCTCGACCGTGCGGGACGCCCACACGGTCGTGCGGGAGCTCGGGGAGGTCACCCTCGACGACATCGACTGGCGGCTCCTGCGGGAGCTCCAGCGCGACGGTCGCGCCCCCTACACCCGGCTCGCGAGCATCATCGGGCTGTCGCAGGCGGCCACCCGGGCCCGGGTGGTGCGGCTCATGCGGACCGGGGTCATCCAGGTGACCGGCCTCGCCGACCCGCGGGCGCTCGGCGCGGCCGAGCTCGGCGGATTCGGCCTGCTGGTCGGCGGCGGCCTGCGCAAGGCCGCCGAGGCGGTCGCCGCACTGGACGGCGTCCGCTACGTGGCGACCGGATTCGGCCGCTACGACATCGTGGGGCAGGCCGAGGCGGCCTCCCGCGTCGAGCTGGTCACCGTGCTCGACGCGGTGCGGTCGGTGCCCGGCGTGACGGTCCGGGAGTCCTGGCACCACCTCGACGTGGTGAAGGAGTCCTACGCCGCCGACCTCCCCGGCGGCCCCGCAGGCGGCGCGCCCTGAGGACGCGCCGCGCACGGTGCCGGAAAGGCGCCTCGGCCACGGCGCGCTCGTGGCCGGGGCATCCGTCCACCGGCTCCCGGCCGGTCAGCGGCCGCGGCCGCCCGGCGCCCCGCGCACCGGTTCCCCGCCGGGCTCCCGCACGGCGTCCCTGGCGAACACCAGGAAGTCGCGGCCCGCGGGCGGCGTCCGCCGGTGAAGGTGCGCCAGCACGGCCCGCGAGGTCAGCGGGTGAGCGGCCAGATCGGCGGGGGCGGGCGGCCCGGCGAGACCGAGGTCGGCGCGGCCCGCGCGCAGCGCCGCGGCGACCGCGGCGCCGTCCGCGCAGCGCACCACCCGGATCCGGACGGCCGGCTGCTCCCGGGCGAAGAGCGGGACGAGCCGACCGGTCAGCTCCGGCTCCAGCGCGGCGGTCGTGGCGATGCGCAGCTCGGCGCCCGGCCGGTGGCCCCGCGCCGCCGACAGGCCCTCGATCGCGTCCACCGCCTCCAGCGCCGCCCGCGCCCGCCGGACCACCTGCTCGCCGACCGGGGTGAGGACGACGCCGCGCCCGGAGCGGGCGAACAGTTCGAGACCGAGTTCGCGCTCCAGTTCGCGCACGGCCCGCGACAGCGCGGGCTGGGCGACGTAAAGCGCCTGGGCCGCCGACGTCATCGTGCCGTGGTCGGCGGTCGCCACGACATAGCGCAGCTGCCGCAGATTCATGTCCCGACGGTATGCCAACCCGCCGCCGCGGTCCCCGACAACGCCGGAACAGGGCCGGAAACGGCCTCACCCGGCCTTGCCCGCGCCCCCGCCGTCCCCATGCCCGTCCGCCGGCCCGCCCCCGTGTCCGCCCCCGTGTCCGCCCCCGCGCCGCTCCCGGGCGTGCCCGTCCTCGGCGTGCCCGCCGTCGCCCGTGTCGGGGACGGTCTCGGGCTCCGGCTGCAGTTGCGGCGCACCGACCGAGCAGTGGCTCCGCGCCTGCGGTTCGCAGTGCAGGCCCTCCGCGACGTGCAGCGCGCCGTCGGAGACGGTCAGCAGCGTCAGCACGGCCCCCGCGGCCAGCAGTGCCGCGCACACCGCCATGGAGACGCCGAACCCGTCGGCGAAGGCGTCCGGGTCCCGCAGCGCGCCGCCGGTCAGGCCGGTCAGCGGCGGGATCGCCGCGACCGCGAGCAGGCCCGCCGCCCGCGCCACCGCGTTGTTGACGCCGCTGGCCACCCCCGCGTGCCGGGACCGCGCCGTCGCCAGCACCGTCGCCGTCAGCGGCGCCACCACCGCCGACAGCCCGAGCCCGAACACGGTCACGGCGGGCAGCACGTCCCGGGCATAGGACGCGCCCGCGCCGATCCGGCCGACCAGCAGCATCCCCGCGGCGGCCACCAGCAGCCCGGCCGCCATCGGCCACCGCGGCCCCACCTTCTGCGCGACCGCGCCCGCCCGCGCCGACAGCAGCAGCATCAGCGCCGTCACCGGCAGCAGCGCCGCGCCCGCCGCGACCGGCGAGAACCCGCCCACGACCTGAAGGTGCAGCACGAGCAGGAAGAACATCACGCCCATCCCGCCGTAGACCAGGAACGTCACGGCGTTGACCGCCGAGAACTGCCGGGAGCCGAACACCTCCAGCGGCAGCATCGGCCGGGGCGCGTCCCCGCCCGGCCGCCGGCCGCGCCGCCGCTCCACGGCGAGGAACCCCGCCGCGGCGGCCGCGCCGAGGAACCCGGCGGCCGCGACCACCGCCGGACGCGCGTGCCCGCTCGGCGCCTCGGTCAGCGCGTACGTCGTGCCCCCGAGCGCGAGGGCCGCCAGGACGGCGCCGAGCACGTCGAACCGCCCGCCCGCCTCCGGATCGGCGCTCTCGGGCACGTGCCGCGCCGCGACCAGCACGATCAGCGCGGCGAGCGGCACGTTCAGCACGAACACCCACCGCCAGCCCGCCGCCTCCACCAGCCACCCGCCCGCGAACGGCCCGACGGCCCCGGCGATGCCGCCGAGCCCCGACCAGGCCCCGACCGCGCGCGCCCGGTCGTCCGCGGCGAACGACGCCTGGATGATCGCCAGCGAGCCCGGCGTGAGGAGCGCCCCGCCCACCCCCTGCAGCCCCCGGGACACCACCAGCATCCCGACGTCCTGGGCGACGGCGCACAGCACCGACGCGGCGGCGAACCACACCACGCCGACCAGGAAGATCCGGCGGCGCCCGTACCGGTCGCCGAGCGAGCCGCCCAGCAGGATGAACCCGGCCAGCGTCAGCGTGTAGGCGTTCACCGTCCACTGCAGGCCCGTGATGTCCGCGCCGAGGTCGTCGGCGATGGCGGGCAGCGCGACGTTGACCACCGTCGCGTCGAGCAGCGCCAGGCCCGACCCGAGGACGGTCGCGAGCAGGATCCAGCGTCCCGGCCCGGTGCCCAGCCGGACGTTCCCCGGGTCCGCGGCGACGTCAGCCATGCTCGCATGGTGTCACGCCGCGGGCACGGCGCGTCCGTCCGGGGCGCCCGCGCCGGGGCGTCACCGCGGGGGAGAGGTCACCAGTGGTCGGGGCTGAACGGCTCGTCCTCGGGGCGCGCGGACTCCGACAGGAGGCGCAGGTCCGACTCCACCATCATCCGGACCAGGCCCTCGAACGTGACCTCCGGCTCCCAGCCGAGCTGCTCCCGCGCCTTCTTCGGGTCGGCGCACAGCAGGTCCACCTCGGCGGGCCGGGTGTACTTGGCGTCCAGGACGACGTAGTCCTCCCAGTTCAGGCCCGCGGTGCCGAACGCGAACTCGACCAGCTCCCGCACCGACTGGGTCTGCCCCGTCCCGATGACGAAGTCCTCGGGGGAGTCCTGGCCGAGCATCAGCCGCATCGCCCGGGCGTAGTCGCCCGCGAAGCCCCAGTCGCGGCGCGCGTCCAGGTTCCCCAGGCGCAGCTCTTTCGCCAGGCCCAGCTTGATGCGCGCCACGCCCAGCGACACCTTCCGGGTGACGAACTCGGCGCCCCGGCGCGGCGACTCGTGGTTGAACAGGATCCCGCTGACCGCGAACATGCCGTACGACTCGCGGTAGTTCTGGGTGATGTAGTGCCCGTAGCTCTTCGCGACCCCGTAGGGGCTGCGCGGGTGGAACGGCGTCCGCTCGTTCTGCGGGGTCTCGCGGACCATGCCGAACATCTCCGACGACGACGCCTGGTAGAAGCGGATCTGCTCGCGGCCGGGCGTCCGGGACGGGCTGATGCCCGACACCACGCGGATCGCCTCCAGCATCCGCAGCACGCCCATGCCGGTCACCTCGGCGGTGAGCTCGGCCTGCTGCCACGACATCGGGACGTAGGAGATCGCGCCCAGGTTGTAGACCTCGTCGGGCTGGACCCGCTCCACCGCGGAGATGAGGCTGCCCTGGTCGAGCAGATCGCCCGTCGTGATCTGAACGTCGCCGATGTGCTTGCGCAGCCGCGACACGTGCGGGTTGGCCTGTCCCCGCACCAGACCCCACACCTCGTACCCCTGCGCGAGCAGGTGCTCGGCCAGGTACGAGCCGTCCTGTCCGGTGATGCCGGTGATGAGTGCTCGCCTGGTCAGCGGATCCTCCATGCTGCTCGGTCGGGGCTGCTCGGTCCGGGCCGCGACCACCGGGTCGGCGGCCCACCGCGGGGACGCAATCCCGCAACGAGCATGACATATGAGGTTAGCGACCTCGTTGGGTCGCTGACGAGCGAGGGCGGCTTTTGAACCGAATTCGCTTCTAGTGCCCGGCGCAGCCCCGCGCGTCCCGCCCGGCGGACCGCTTGGCGCCCCGGCCAGGGGGTGTGCGAATCTGTGATCATCATGGGCTCTCCGGAAACGACGCCGCTGCGGCTGAACGGGCGCGAGCTCGGCCCGCACGCGATCATGGCGGTGGTCAACCGCACCCCCGACTCGTTCTTCGACAAGGGCGCCACCTACGGGTTCGACGCGGCGCTGGAGGCGGTCGGCCGGGCCGTGGCGGCCGGCGCCGACATCGTCGACATCGGCGGGGTGAAGGCCGGGCCGGGCGAGGACGTGGGCGTCGACGAGGAACTGCGCCGCGTCGTCGACCTCGTCGCGGCCGTCCGGGAACGCCACCCGGACGTCGTGATCAGCGTGGACACCTGGCGCGCCGAGGTCGGCGAGGCGGTCGCGGCCGCCGGCGCCGACCTGCTGAACGACACCTGGGGCGGCCCCGACCCGCGGCTCGCCGAGGTCGCCGCCGCACACGGCATCGGCCTGGTCTGCGCGCACGCGGGCGGGCTCGAGCCCCGCACCCGCCCGCACCGGACGAGCTACGCCGACGTGGTCGCCGACGTCGTCGCGCACGTCACCGCGGAGGCCGAGCGGGCCGTGTCCCTCGGGGTGCGCCGGGACGCCGTCCTCATCGACCCCGCCCACGACTTCGGCAAGAACACCCGGCACTCGCTGGAGATCACCCGGCGGCTCGGCGAGCTGACCGCGACCGGCTGGCCGGTCCTGGTGGCGGTGTCGAACAAGGACTTCATCGGGGAGACCCTGGGCCGTCCCGTGGACGGGCGCGGCGCCGGGACGCTCGCCGTGCTCGGAGTCTCGGCCGTCCTCGGCGCCCGCGTGTTCCGCGTCCACGACCCGGCCGCCGCGCGCAGCGCCGTCGAGGACGTCGCCGCGCTCGGCCCGCCGCCCGCGGCGGGCGGGTAGCGGCG
>NZ_JBHTJA010000178.1:0-8307 GCF_042675525.1 Actinomadura sediminis | reverse complement strand
GGTGGGGTTCGGCGGCGCGCTCGACGCGCGGCTGCGCCCCGGGGACGTCCTGGTCGCGGGCGAGGTGCGCGGCGCCGGGCCGCCGGCGCCCTGCCACCGGCCGGAGGCGCTGGCGCGCGAGCTGGCCGCGGAGCTGGCCGGGACGGGCACCAGGGTGCTGCTCGGACCCCTGCTGACCTCCCCGGGCGTCGTCGGCGGCGCCGGACGCGCGCGGCTGGCCGCCCGGGGCGCGCGGGCCGTCGACATGGAGACGGCGGTGCTGGCGGCGGCGGCCCCGGGCCATCCCCTGGCGGCCGTCCGGGTCATCGTGGACGGGCCGCGCCGGCCGCTGTGGAGCCCGGGAACGCTCGTCCGGGGCGCGGCCGCCTGGCGGACCCTGGCGCGCGTCGGCCCGGCCCTGGAGCGCTGGGCGGCGGCACCGGACGGCCGCGCCGGCGCCCCCTAGCGCGCCGGGCGGGCGCCGGGCGGGGGGAGAGCATGGTGGACGCGGGGATCAGACGCGGGGATCAACCGACCGCGCGGGCGGCCGCGGCGGCCCGCACCTCGGGTTCCTCGGCGACGTCGTGATGCAGGCGTTGCAGGCGAAGGCGGGTGTCGCGGGTGAGCGGCGCGGTCCGCGCGGCCTCCTCGCGGACCTCCGACTCGCAGTCCCACAGCCCCTCGACGGCGTAGGACTCGGCGGTGTGCGGCGCGGTGCGGGCGAGCGCGGCCAGCAGACGCGGCCGCAGGTAGGCGTAGGTCGACTCGGTCCAGGCGGTCTTCAGCAGCGGGACGGCCTCGCCGGCGCGCAAGCGGCCCAGGCCCTCGACGGGACTCGCCGCCCCGCCCCATTCGCGTTTCTCGACCGTCTCCCGCAGGTCGTCCATCAGAAGGGGGATGTCCCGCCGGGTTCCGTGGCGCGCGAGGATCCGCAGCCCCACGTCCGCGCACCCGCCCTTCGCGGCGGCCCACGCGCGCGCCCGCGGCAGCGTCTCCGGCCCGTACTGCGTCAGCGCGCGGCACACCGCGGCGCCGAACCGGCCCGGACGCTCCGGCAGCATCTCCTCGGCGAGGTCGAGCAGCGCGGGCGTCCGCCGCCGGCCCAGCTCGAAGATCGCCGGGATCGCCTCCGGGCCGCGCCGCCGGGCGAGCTCGAGCAGCTCCGCGTCGGTGCGCGCGGCGAGGTCCGGCCCGTCGCCCGCCGGGCCGCGCCCCCCGCCGGCCGGCGTCGGCCGCACCGGGAAACCGGCGGCCCGCGCCCGCGCGCGGTGCAGCGCGCGGTTCCGCGCCCGCTCCCGCACCCGGGCCAGCGCCTCGGCGATCCGCGGCCGCCGCGCCGCCCACGCGTCGATCACCGGGTTCTGCTCCGCCGGGACGAGCTGCTCGAGGTCGCCGTCGTCGCACCGGGCCGCGACGACCTCGTCCAGCCCGAGCGTCAGCGCGGGATCGCCCAGCTCGATCAGCTCGACCAGCGCGTCGAACCAGTGCGCGCCCTCCTCGGCGTACCGGCGCAGCGGGGCGGCGGCCTCCCGCCGGCTCAGCCGCACCAGGTCCGACAGCACCTGCAGCGCGAGCTGGACCCGCCACGGGTCGTCGTCGACATGGTCGGACGGATGGAACAGATGGTCGGCCACCGGCCCCGCCGGCAACTCCAGATCCACCAGCAACCGGGCGTAGTACAGGCCGCGCGACTCGCATTGCGGGTCCCAGCGCGGATCCCTGCGGATGCAGTCGTAGACGTACTCGCCCGAACCGGGCCTGTCCGCCGCGCGGCGCGCGGCCCTGCCGAGTCCACGCTGCAGCTGTCCGTGCAGCGTCCTCGCCGATTCCATCACGACCTCATTGCTCACCTCAGCAGAATGCGCACTGGACCAGATATCGGGCAAGTGCTTTACCGCAGGTAGTCGTGTCCGTCACAGCCCGCGCTGCGCCGTCCAGGAGGCGTGCAGGTCCGCGTAGACGCCCGGCCTGGACGCCAGCTCCGCGTGCGGCCCCCGCTGGACGATCCGCCCGGCCTCGAACACGAGGACCTCGTCGGCGGTCTCCGCCGTGGACAGGCGGTGCGCGATGGAGATCGCCGTGCGGCCGCGCGTCACGCCGTCCAGGGCGCGCTGGATCCGCACCTCCGTCGCCGGGTCGACCGCCGACGTCGCCTCGTCCAGCACCAGCAGGTCCGGGTCGGCGATGTAGGCGCGGGCCAGCGCGACGAGCTGCCGCTCGCCCGCCGACAGCGACTCGCCGCGCTGCCCGACGGGCGTGTGCAGGCCGTTCGGGAGCCCCTCCAGCCAGTCGGCCAGCCCCAGCTCCGTGAGCGCGCGCGCCAGGTCGTCGTCCGTCACGTCCGGGCGCCCGTAGCGGATGTTGTCGGCGAGTGACGCGTCGAACAGGAACCCGTCCTGCGGCACCATCACGATCCGCTCCCGCAGCGACGAGAACCGCACCCGGTCCAGCGGCACCCCGTCCACCAGCACCCGACCGGACGTCGGGTCCATCAGCCGGGTGAGCAGCTTCGCGAACGTCGTCTTGCCCGATCCGGTCTGCCCGACGATCGCGACGCGGCTGCGCGGCGCGATCGTCGCGTCCACGTCGTGTAGGACGGGCGGCCCGCCCGGGTAGGCGAACCCGACGGACTCGAACCGCACCTCGATCGGGCCGCGCGGCAGCGTCTCGCCGTCCTCGCCCGGGTCCGCGACGTCCGGGACGACGTCGAGCACGCCCAGCACCCGCCGCCAGCCGGCGATCGCGTTCTGCGCCTGGTTGAACACCTCGGTCGCGGTCTGCATCGGGCTGACGAACAGCGTCACCAGGAACAGGAACGCCACCAGCTTCCCGGCCGTCAGGTCCCCGGCCACGCCCAGCAGCACCCCGGCGACGACGACCGCGGCGGTCGCGACGGCCGCGGCCAGCTCGCTCACCGGGAACGTCAGCGCCACCATCGCCTGCGCCCGAGTCTGCGCGACGCGGTGCGCGTCGACCGTCTCGTCCACGCGCCGCCCGGTGCGCTCCTCCACGGCGTGCGCCCGGATCACCGGCGCGCCCACCACCGACTCGCTCACCGCGGCCAGCAGGTCGCCCATCCGCTCCCGCACCCGCATGTACGCCGCGGAGATGATCCGCTGGAAGCGGCGCAGCGCGAACGCCAGCGGCAGGAACGCCAGCCACACCAGCAGCGCGAGCTGCCACGAGTACACCAGCATCAGGGCGCTCGCCACGACCAGCTGCCCGATCGAGACGATGAACATCAGCCCGCCCGACTGCATGAACTGGCTGATCTGGTCGACGTCGCCCGTCACCCGCGACACCAGCGACCCGCGCCGCTCCCCGCTCTGGGTGAGCATCGACAGGTCGTGCACGTGCCGGAACGCCTTCACGCGCAGGCTCGCCAGCCCGCCCTCGGACGTCTTGTAGAGCCGCACGTTCATCAGGTACGACGCCACGGCCGTCACCAGCACCGCCACCGCGCACACCAGCACCGCCGTGCGGATGAACCCGATGTCGGGCCCGCCCGGGTTCCCCAGGCCCTTGTCGATCGTCTGCTGGACGGCGATCGGCACCACCACGCGTCCCGCCGTGGCCACCAGCGCCAGCAGCAGCGTCACGGGCAGGCCCGCCGTGAACTCGGGGCTCAGCCGCAGGCCGCGCCGCAGTGTGCCGACCGCGCCCTCGTCCGTCGCGTCGTCGAGGCCGCGCGGGGCCCCGGCCGTCCCCTTCGGGGTGTTCAGAACCGTCATGCCAGGGCCTCCTCGCCGCCCTCGACGGCGCCGCCGTCCAGGTCCGTCCGCTCGCCTCGGGTCTCCTCGTAGGCGTTCACGAGGTCGCGGTAGCCCGGCGATGTCTCCAGCAGCTCGGCGTGCGTGCCGCGCGCCGTCACCCGTCCGTGGTCGAGGTAGACGACCTCGTCGGCCAGCGCGATCGTCGCCTTCCGGTACGCGACCACGACCACGCTCGAGCCGCTCCCGGCGCCCGCGCCCCGCTCGCGCAGGTTCTGCAGGATGCGCGCCTCGACCTGCGGGTCGACCGCCGACGTCGCGTCGTCCATCACCAGCAGCCGGGGCCGCCGGATCAGCGCGCGCGCCAGCACCAGGCGCTGCCGCTGCCCGCCGGACAGCGTCGCGCCCCGCTCGCCGACCCTCGTGTCGAGACCGTCCGGCAGGGCCGCCACGAACCCGTCGGCCTGCGCGAGCCGCAGCGCCTCCCAGACCCGCTCGTCCGGCGCGTCCATCCCGAGCGTCACGTTGCCGCGGACGGTGTCGTCGAACAGGAACGTCTGCTGCGGGACGAGCGCGACCGTCTCGGCGACGCCGCCGCGCCGCACGTCCCGCAGGTCGACGCCGTCCAGCAGCACCGAGCCGTCCGCCGGATCCACCAGCCGGACGAGCAGCGACGTCAGCGTCGACTTCCCCGAACCCGTCGGGCCCACCACCGCGATGGTGCGGCCCGGTTCGACCGAGAATGAGACGTCGCGCAGGACGTGCCGGGGCCCGGCCCCGTTCGCGTTTCCGTTCGCGCTCCCGTTCCCGCTTCCGTTCGGGCCTCCGTGCCCGTTCCCGCCGAGGTCGGCGCGCGCGTCGGCCTCGTACGCGAACCGGACGCCCCGGACCTCCATCGCCGCGGCCTTCCCGCCGGACCCGTCCAGCGCCGCCTCCCCGTACGGCAGCGACCCGGTCGCGTCCAGCACGCCCCGGACCCGCTCCCAGCCGACGACGCTGCGCGGCACCTCCGCCAGCACCCAGCCGAGCGCGCGGATCGGCCACGACAGCAGCGTGAACAGGTACGCCACGTGCACCAGATCGCCCGCGGTCATCGCGTTCGACTCCAGCCGCATCGACCCGATCAGCAGCACGGCCAGCACGCCCAGGTTCGGCAGCGCCTCCAGCACCGGGTCGAACAGGCCGCGCAGCCGCCCGACGGCGATGTTGGCGTCCCGCAGCTCGCCGGCCGCCGCCGCGAACCGCTCCGTCTCGGCGGCCTCCCGGCCGAGGGTCTTGACCACCAGGCCGCCCTCGAAGCTCTCGTGCGCCACCTCGCTGACCTCGGCGCGCAGCCGTTGCGCGTGCGTCGCCACCGGCGCCAGGCGCCGCTGGTACAGCACGTTGACCAGCGCGATCGCGGGGAAGACCAGGAAGCCGACCGCGGCGACCGCGACGTCGGTGAGCAGGATCGACACCGCGGAGATCACCAGCATGAACACCACGCCGACCGCCATCGGCAGCGGCGCGATCGGCGCCCACGCCGCCTCCACGTCGGCGTTGGCGTTCGACAGAAGCTGCCCGGTCGGGTGCCGGTGGTGCCACGCCAGCGGCAGCCGCAGGTACTGCCGGGTCACCTCGCGCCGGTACTTCGCCTGCATCCGGTACTGCATCAGCCCGGCGTAGAAGCGGCGCCCGGCCACGCCCAGGGCCTTGAGCGCCGCGACCCCGATGATCGCCGCCGAACCGGCCGCGAGCGCCCCCGCCGCGGGCCGTCCCTCCTCGAAGGCGGGCAGGACGACGTCCTGGGTCACGACGCCGAGCACCTCCGCCGTCGCCACGGTCATCGCGGCGTACAGCCCGCTGGCGAGCACCGACAGGGCGAACACCCGCGGCTCCGCCCGCACGGCGACCCACAGCACGCGCATCCCCTCCCGGAGGACGGACGGGCTGACACGTCTGGACGCAGGCGACACGGCGACTCCTCGATCACGGCGGGCGCCCGGGAAAACGCACCCCGCGACCGGGCGGCGGGGGACTGACGGGCCCGGATATTCCCTACCATGCGGATACGTCCCTTATTCCCGGCCCGCCGGGCGGGGCTTACGATCGTTCGATGCGAGGCAACGCGCAGGAAGGACCCGCCCGCCGCGAACGGCGGCTGCCGGCCGACGCGCTGGACGCGGCCGGTCCCGACGCCCCGACCCTCTGCGAGGGCTGGGACGCCCGGGACCTCGTGGCGCACCTGGTCGTCCGGGAGGGGCGCCCGGACGCCGCCGTCGGAATCCTGCTGCCCCCGCTGGGGTTCTACGAGCGGCGCGTCCGCGGCAGGACGGCGGACGTCCCGTTCGGCCGGCTCGTCGACCGATTCCGGCAGGGACCGCCGAAGTACTCCCCGTTCGCGCTTCCCGGTGTGGAGGAAAACGCCGGCGCCGTCGAGTTCTTTGTCCACCATGAGGACGTGCGCCGCGCCGGGGCGGGCGCCGGGCCCCGGGAGATCTCGCCCGATCTCGAGGAAGCCCTCTGGCGACGGATAAAAATTGCCCGCTTTGTCCTAAGAAATGTTCACGTGGAAGTAACGTTCGTCCGTCCCGACGGACGGGCCGCCCGCGTCTCGCGCGGACCCCGGGGAGCGCGCGGAGCCGCCTCCGGCGGCACGGGCGCGGGCACCGGCGGAGTGCGCGTGCACGGCCCTGTGGGCGAACTCGTCCTGTGGGCGCTCGGCCGCCGGGAGGTCGCCGACGTGCGCCTCGAAGGCGACACGGACTCTGTCAAGAGCCTGACCGAGACCGGTTGGAGTCTTTAACGGGCAGGTAACGGCAAGGTTCGCCGAGAGGAGAAACACAGGGCTTGCGGCTCCTCCGCTTTACGCGGAAGCGGTGATACGGTGGGACGGTCGGTTGCAGTCGTGGTTCTCGATCGTTTGTCAGACGCCCGCGGACTGATGGCAGCGGGCGTTTTGGCTTTTCCGGGACCGTACCGGGGGGCGAGGACGTACCGCAGCGACCGCGCCGGGCCCGCGAGGTGTGGGCCCGTGTTTTGCCGCAAGGAGAAAGACATGCCCCAGCAGGGCACCGTGAAGTGGTTCAACGCCGAAAAGGGCTTCGGCTTCATCGCCGTCGACGGCGGTGGGCCGGATGTGTTCGTGCACTACTCGGCGATCCAGACCTCCGGGTACCGCACGCTGGACGAGAACCAGCGCGTCCAGTTCGAGGTGACGCAGGGTAACCGGGGTCCGCAGGCCGACCAGGTCGTCCCCCTGTAACACCCGAAGTCGTACGTCAGGGCCCGTCGCCCCGCTCCCGGGACGGCGGGCCCTTTCGTGTGCCGACACGCCGCGCGCGTCCCGCCCGGGGGTCGTGCCGCGCACCGCGCCGCAGCGGGCACAATGGTCACCATGCCGGTTCCACCGTCCAACCTGGACCCCAAGATCGCCGAGCGCCTCAAGCGGAGCGCCGACGGTCTCGTCCCCGCCATCGCCCAGCAGTACGACACCGGCGAGGTGCTCATGCTGGCCTGGATGAACGACGAGGCCCTGCACCGCACCCTCACCACCGGCCGCTGCACCTACTGGTCGCGCAGCCGCCGGGAGTACTGGGTGAAGGGCGAGAGCTCCGGGCACCAGCAGTGGGTCAAGTCGGTCGCGCTCGACTGCGACGGCGACGCGATCCTCGTGAAGGTCGACCAGGTCGGCGCCGCCTGCCACACCGGAGACCGCACCTGCTGGGACGCCGACGTCCTGGACGCCGTCGTCGGGGAACGTCCCGGATCATGACCCCCGCGCGGGAACGCGGGCTCGCCGCCCTGCTGTGCGCCGCCGGAGCCGGGCTCGTCCTGCTCGCCGCCGGGCGGACCTGGGCGACCGTCACGGCCGACGGGGCCATCACCCCGTTCACCCGGGAGCTGACCGGCGGCGACCTCGGCGGCGCGCCCGGCGCCCTCGGCTGGGCCGGGCTCGCCGGCCTCGCCGCGCTGTTCGCCACCCGCGGCCGCGTCCGCGCCGCGGTCGGCGCCCTCATCGCGCTGTTCGGCGTCGGCATCGGCTACGCGGCCGCGACGGCCGCGCGCGGCTCCCACGTCGCCGCCGAGGCGGGCGACGGCAGCGCCCTGCTCCAGGTCGGCGCCGACCCGTCCGTGCACGTCAACGCGTGGTGGACGGTGTCGGTCGCGGGCGGCGCCCTGCTCGTCGCCGCCGGGCTGATCACGCTGCTGCGCGGCTCCCGCTGGCCCGGGATGTCCGCCCGCTACGAGCGCACCGGCCCCGGCGGGCCCGGCGCGTCCGGGGCGCGCCGCGCACCGGCGGGCGACGACCCGTCCGCGATGTGGAAGTCGCTCGACCGCGGCGAGGACCCGACCGACCCCGGCGGCGCCGACGAACCCCCGGCGGCCTCCCGGGACGGCGAGGGCGCGGCCGCCGGGAACGGCGGATCGTGAGCGCGGGCGGCGCGCGGCTCGTCCTCGTCGCCGAGCACGACGCCGCCGTCGCCGAACTCCAGCGCCGCTACCTCGCCCGCGAGGGGCTGCGGGTGCGGATCGAACCCGACCCCGGCCGGGCGGCCGCCGCGGCGGCCCGCGCGTCGCCCGACGCCGTCGTCCTCCACCTGGCCGCCGCTGCGCGCCCCGCCGACCTGTACCGCCG
>NZ_JBHTJA010000177.1:0-8607 GCF_042675525.1 Actinomadura sediminis | reverse complement strand
GTGCGGGGCCGGCCGGGCGGGCGGGGCGTGCTCGTTGCGGGGCGGGCACGCTCCGGCGGGCGGCCGGGCGCCGGTCAGACGGCGGCGTGCAGCCAGCGCACGGGGGCGCCGTCACCGGCGCGCCGGAACGGCTCGAGCTCGTTGTCCCACGGGGTGCCCAGCAGGCGTTCGAGCTCGTGCTCGAGGTTGGCCTTGCCGACGGCGGCGTTGGCCATGATCGAGCGGAGCCGGTCCTCGGGGACCATGACGTCGCCGCTGGCGCCGATCACGCCCGTGAACACGCCGAGCGACGGCGTGAAGCTGTAGCGGACTCCGTCGGTGCCCGGAGTGGGATCCTCGGTGACCTCGAAGCGCACCAGTTTCCAGCTCCGCAGCGCCGACGTGATGCCGGCGGCCGTCCCAGGCTTGCCCTCCCAATGCAGTTCGGCGCGCAGCGTCCCCGGCGCGGCCGCCTGATCAGCCCATTCAAGGGAAACGGGCACGCCGAGGACACCTGCGGCGGCCCACTCGATGTGCGGGCTCAGCGCAGGTGGCGCGGAGTGGACGTAGAAAACGCCACGTGCGGTCACCGGACCTCCTGGATCTGTACCGAGGCTCGTCTTCCCCTACGGCCTCGTACGTCCCAAGTCGGCGTCCGCGTCCCTCATTGTGCATCATCGGCACGGGTCGCACCACCGCGAGTTCCCTGTTTGTCGAACGCTTGACCACGCCATGCACACCGTTGATCGTCCACAGTGAGCACGTCGCACGCTTCTTCGCTACACAGCGTCATCATTGCGGCACCATGTGTGCGGAAGGCGATCGACGGGAGGCGAGGACGGATGTTCGATCAGCAGGCGGTCCTGGAGCGGGTACTGGCGCGGCATCGGGACGCGGTCGTGGTGGAGCCGGTGCCGGGACGTCCCGCGCTGATCCGCCGCGATCAGCTCCTCGTCGCCGGGCACGACGCCGCCGCCGCGGAGGACCTGGTGCGGCGCTGGTGCGACGCCCGGGAGGACGGCCCCGGGGTGGCGCGGCTGCGGCTGCGGGCGAAGCCGGACGTGTGCGAACTGGCGGCGGAGCTGGCCGGGGACGGGCCGCACCGCCGGCTCGCGGTGGCGCCGAACCACCTGGTGCACGGGCAGCCGCTGTGGTGGAGCGGCCCCGCGGACCGGCCGCGCCCGGCGAGCCCGATCCCGGCGCCGCGGCCGGCCGCGGACGCGTGCCGGGACGTGACCGTCGCGATCCTCGACACGGGCCTTGCGCCGCACCCGTGGTTCGAGGGCGCGGACTGGTTCGGGGAGCGGAGCGCGGAGGACGCGGACGTCCTCGACGCCGACCTCGACCGTGCACCGGACGCCCAGGCGGGGCACGGGACGTTCGTCGCGGGCGTCGTCCTGCGGCACGCGCCGGCGGCGCGGCTGCTGGCGCGGCGCGTGCTCGGCGGGGACGGTGTGGGGGACGAGCTGGGCGTGGTCCGCGCGCTGGCGCGGCTCGCGGAGCGGGACCACGCGGACGTGGTGAATCTCTCGCTCGGCTGCCACACCTACGACGACCGTCCGTCGCCGGTGCTGTCCCGGGCGATCGCCGCGCTGGGGCGCCGGACGGTGGTGGTGGCGTGCGCGGGGAACGCGGCGAGCGACCGGCCGTTCTGGCCCGCCGCGCTCAAGTCGGTGATCGGGGTGGCCGCGCTGGACGGCGACGACCGGGCCTGGTTCTCCAACTACGGCTGGTGGGTGGACGCGGCCGCGCCGGGGGTGGAGGTGGCGAGCAGTTTCGTCCGGTACGACGGGCCGCGGCCGCCCGTGGACGGCGCGGATCCCGACCGGTTCGACGGGTTCGCGACGTGGAGCGGGACGTCGTTCGCGACGCCGATGGTGGCGGGGCTGATCGCGGGGCTGGCGGCGGCCGAGGACCTCGCCGCGGTTACGGCCGCGGACCGGGTGCTCGACCAAACGAGGCGTCCTACCCGTCCGGACCTCGGCGTAATCATCAGGTCTTGACTACGACACGATGGAGAAAAGGTAACTCTCGGTACTTAGAGTTATGCAGATCGTAAAGTCGTCGGTCCGCGGGTGAGCTCGGAGGGAGTTCTCGTTGGTCCGGCATGAAGCATTCACCGACACCGGCACGAAGATCGGCATGGCCTTCGGTACGGACGTCGATACGGACGTCGATACGGACGTCGATACGGACGTCGGCATGGACGATGCCGGTGACCTGGTGGCCCGGGCCCGCGACGGCGACGACGCCGCGTGGGCCCGGCTGGTGGAGGAGCACAGTCCGCTGCTGTGGGCGATCGCCCGCTCGCACGGGCTGGACGACGCCGACTCCGGCGACGTCGTCCAGACGACATGGCTGCGGCTCGTGGAACGCATCGACACCGTGCGGGAGGCGGGAGCCGTCCGGGTCTGGCTGGCGACGACCGGGCGCCGCGAGAGCCTGCGGCTGGTGCGGCTGCGCGGGCGGGCGCTCCCCGGGGCGGGGCCGCCCGCCGCGCCGTCCTCCGCCCCCGGACCGGACGAGGTCGTCCTGGCGCGCGACCGGCTCGGCCGGGTCGGCGCGGCCCTGCAGCGACTGCCGCAGCGCTGCCGGGCGCTGCTGCGCCTCTACGCGCTCGCCCCGACCTACCAGGAGCTGGCGGCGGCCCTCGGCATCCCGCTCGGCAGCGTCGGCCCGACCCGGACCCGCTGCCTCGACACGCTGCGGAGGCTCCTCGGGTGAACGACGACGAGCTGCTGACGGGCGTCCGGGACGCCTTCACCGCCCTCGATCCGGTGCCCCGGGACGTCCTCGCCGCCGGACGCGCCGCGCTCGCGTGGCGGCTGCCGGCGGCGACGCTGGCCGAGCCGACGCTGGAGGGGGCCGCGGGCGCGGCGCGCGGCACGCGCGGCGGGAACGTCCGCGCGCTGACGTTCACCTGCCCGGACGCGACGATCGAGGCGGAGGTCGCCGACGCCGGGCGGTTCCGGGAGATCTCCGGGCGGATCGTCCCCGGTACGGCCGCGGCCGTGCTCGTGCGGCACCGCCGCCTGCCGCCCGGCGGGACGGGCGCGCCGGTGGAGCCGGGCGGGCTGTTCTGCCTGCCGCCGGTCCCGCCGGGCCTGGTCAGCCTCGTGTTCCGGCTGGACGGCGGCGCGTCCGTGGTGACGAGCTGGGCCCGGGTGTGACGCGTCCCGAGGGGCCGCGCCCCGACGCGGCCGAGGCCGGCGAGCTGCTGCGGCTCGTCGCGGCCGACCCGGCGTCCGCGCACGTCCGGGCGCTGGCGCTGGCGAGGTCGCGGACGGGGGCGGCGGCGGTCCCCGTCCTGCGGGCCGCCGGGCTCGCCGCGAAGGAGCTGGGGCGGCTCGCGGACGGCCTGCGGCACCTCGGGCGGGCGCTCGCGATCGCGGAGGCGGCGCCGGACGGCGCGTACGCTGCGGCCCAGGTGCGGATGAGCCTCGTCGGCCTGCTCTCCGCCCGCGGCGACCTCGCCGGGGCGCTCGCGCAGGCGGCCCGGGCGGAGGGCGTCCTGACGGGTCCGGACGCGGCGCGGCTGGCGGCCAACACGGCCTGCGCGCTGGCGCGGGCGGGCCGCCTCCGGGAGGCGCAGGACGCGGCGGCGCGCGCGCTGCCCGTGTTGCGCCGGGGGCACGATCCCGCGGTGCTGAACGGGCTGCTGACCAATCTCGGGCTCGCGCGGGCGATGCAGGGCGAGTTCGCCGCGGCGGAGGCCGCTCTCGTCGAGGCCGTCGACGTGGGACGCGCCGCGGGGCTGCTCCACCAGACGGCGATGTCCACGGCGAACCTGGCGTTCGTGGTGTCGCGGCGTGGGGACGTCCCGCGCGCGCTTCGCCTCTACGCAGAGGCGGAACCACTGCTGTCCGGGGAACGCCTGGCGCAGTCCCGGCTGGACCAGGCGGAGACGCTGATCTCCGCGGGACTGCCGGGCGAGGCACGTCCCGTCCTGGAGAGGGCCGTGGAATCGGCCGAGGAGGACGGCTACCGGAGCGACGTCGCCGACGGTCTCCTGCTGCTCGCCCACGCCGAACTGGACGGCGACGAACCTGAGCGGGCGGTCCGCACGGCGGAACGCGCGTACGCCGCGTTCGCCGAGCAGGAGCGCACGGGGTGGATGCTGCTCGCCGAGCACGTGCTGCTGCGGGCCCGGTGGGCGGCCGGGGAGCGCTCGGCGGCCCTGCTGGGCACCGCCGCCGCCACCGCCGACCGGCTGGCGCGCGGCGGGTGGGCGGACGCCGCCGCCGACGCGCGGCTCATCGCCGCCCGTGTCGCGCTCGCACTCGGCCGTCCCGCCGGGCACCTCCTCGCGCCGCCCGCCCGTGCCCGGGGGACGCTGTCCGCCCGGATCACCGCCTGGCACGCCACGGCGCTGGAGCGCGCCGAACGCGCCGACCGGCGGGGCGCCGTCGCCGCCGTCCACGCGGGGCTGCGGGCCGTCGAGGAGCACGCGGACGCGCTCGGCGCCCTGGACCTGCGGGCCCGCGCCGCCGGATCCGCCGCCGTGCTGGCCGGGCTGCGGCTCGTCCTGGCCCGGTCCGCGCGGGAGCTGCTCGCCGTCGAGGAGCGGCGGCGGGCCATCGCGCGCCCGGTGCGGGTCCGCCCGCCCGCCGACCCCGAACGGGCCGCGGCGCTCACCGAGCTGCGCGTCCGCAGCGGGGAGCACACCGCCGCGACGGCGCGGGGCGTTCCGGCGCCGCACCCGGCCGAGGCGGCCGCGCTGGAGGCGGCCGTCCGCGCCCGGACCCGGCGCCGTTCCGCGTCCGCGTCCCGGTCGGCGTCCGTCCGGCCGCCGGGCGCCACCGAGATCGCCGCGGCGCTGGGCGAGCGGGCGCTGGTGGAGCTGATCGCCGTGGGCGCGGAGCTGCACCCGGTGACGATCGCGGCCGGTCGCCCCCGGCGGCACCCGCTGGGCCGCGCGGACCGCGCCCGCCACGATCTCCGGGTGCTGCGGCTCGCGGCGCGCCGCCTCGCCGCCGCCGACGATCCGGGGGCGGCCGAGGCGCTCGCGAGCGCCGCCGGGCGGCTCGACCGGCTCCTGCTGGCCCCGCTGCGGACCGTCCTCGGCGACCGCGATCTCGTGCTGGCCCCGGCCGGTCCCCTCCACGGACTCCCCTGGTCCGCGCTGCCGTCGCTGGCCGGCCGGCCCGTCACGGTCGTCCCGTCCGCGCGCGCCTGGCACCGTGCCCGCACCGCCGCCGGGCCGCGCACCGGCGGGCACGTCCTGCTCGCCGCCGGGCCGGGACTGGAGCACGCCGAGCGGGAGATCGCGGCCCTGCGGCGGCTCCGCCCGGACGCGCGCGTCCTGCACGGGCCGAGGGCGCGCGCGGAGACCGTGCGGGACGCCCTGGACGGCGCGTCCCTCGCGCATGTCGCGGCCCACGGCGAGTTCCGCGAGGGCAACGCGCTGTTCTCCCGGCTCCGCCTCGCGGACGGGCCGCTGCTCGTGCACGACCTCGACGAGCTGGCCGCGCCGCCGCACGTGGTCGTGCTGTCCGCGTGCGACATCGGCCGCGCCGACGAGGGCGACGCCGTGCTCGGCATGGCGGGCGTCCTGCTCGCCCTCGGCACCGCCAGCGTGATCGCCAGCGTCACGCCGGTCCGGGACGCGGCCGCCCCGGCGTTCATGACCGCCTTCCACCGCGGCCTCGCCGCGGGCCTGCCGCCGGCGCGCGCGCTCGCCGCCGCCCCGCGCACCCCGGGCGTCACCGGGTTCGTCTGCATGGGCGGCGGCTGAGCGCCTTCCCGGCCGACCCGGCGGACGCCCGGGTCAGCCGGGCCCGGTCGCGACCGGGTTGGCGGGGTCGGCGACCCAGTTCGACCACGAGCCGACGTAGAGGGCGGCGGGGATGCCCGCGAGGTTCAGCGCGAGGATCTCGTGGGCGGCCGTCACCCCGGACCCGCAGTAGGCGCCGACGTCGGCCGCGTCGGTCGCGCCGAGCTGCCCGAACCGCTCGCGCAGCAGCCCGGGCGGCAGGAACCGCCCGTCCACGCCGACGTTCCCGGACGTGGGGGCGCTGCGGGCGCCCGGGATGTGCCCGGCGACCGGGTCCACGGGCTCCTGCTCGCCCCGGTAGCGCTCGGCGCTGCGCGCGTCGAGCAGCACCCCGCCCCGCGCGAGCTCGGCGGCGCCCTCGGCGTCCAGCACGGGCAGCCGCCCCGGTGTCGCCAGGAAGTCGCCCGGCTTGACGTCCGGTTCCTCGGTGGTCACCGGGTGGCCCGCCTCCGTCCAGGCCCGGTAACCGCCGTCCAGAACCCGCACCCGGTCATGACCGAAATAGCGGAGCGTCCACCAGACGCGCGCCGCGGCCGTCGAGTCGGCGTCGTCGTACACCACCACCAGCCGGTCCGGCGACACCCCGGCGCGGCGCATCACCGCCTCGAAGTCCCCGGCGGCGGGCAGCGGATGCCGCCCGGCCCGGCCCGGCGGCCCGGTCGCCTCCCCGTCCAGGTCGACGAAGACCGCGCCGGGCAGATGGCCCTTGCGGTAGGACTCGATCCCCGGGGGTCCGGCCAGCCGCCACCGCGCGTCCAGCAGCACCACGGGGGCCCGCCGCCGCATCAGCCGGTCCAGCGTGGGCACGTCGATGAGTGGGTGCACACCGCCAGTCTGAACGCCGTCACCCGGGTTGGGGAGAGGTGAATCCTGGTTCGTCACAGTCATCCAGGCTACGCAGTTCCGCCGGTTATGTCGGCCCGGACACGGTGAGCAGCGGCACCAGCCGCTCCGCCGAGATCATCGAGCCGTGCATGCCGACCATGTGCGCCAGCCACGGCTCCCGCTCGGACGCGACGATGGCCAGATCCCCGTGCGGGACCGCCACCACGTCCCCGATCCGGTCGGTCATCCCCGGCGCCATCGCGCCGAACCAGCCGTCCGCGACCGCCTCCTCGCGCGGCACCACCCAGGCGCGGTCGCCGACGGCCGCGCGCCACGCCGCGAGGACGTCGTCGCGCGCGCCCGGCTCCGCGTACACGTACCGGCAGCGCGCGTCCCCGCCGAGCAGCGCGACGCCGTCCAGCAGTTCCGGCGTCCGGTCGGCGTCCAGCCGCTCCCCCGGGTCGATCATCCCGTGGTCGGAGGTCACGCACAGCAGCGTCCCGGCGGGCAGGACGCCCGCGAGCCGCTCGGCGAGCAGGTCGACGAACCCGAGCTGGAACCGCCACTCGGGCGAGTCGACGCCGCGCCGGTGCCCGGTCGCGTCCAGGTCCGCGTGGTAGACGGTCACGTACGCGCGGTCGTGCTCGCGCAGCACCGCCTCGGCGCGGCCGACGAGCTCGCCCATCGCGTCCGCGCGCAGGTGCTCGGCACCGCGGGACGCCGCCCGGGTCAGCGGCGTGTTCCGCAGATGCCACGCCCCGACGTACCGGACGGCGACGCCGTCGGCCGCCGCGCGCTCGAACACGGTCGGCACCGGCTGGAACCCGGCGGGGTCCACCCCCGCGTCGTCGCTCCAGCGCAGCAGGTTCAGCAGCCGTCCCGTCCCGGGCACCGCCACCTGCAGGCCGAGCAGGCCGTGGCCGCCCGGCGGCAGGCCGGTGCCCAGCGACCCGATGCTGGTCACCGTCGTCGCGGGCAGCCCGGCGTCGATCGCGCGGCCGCCCATCGCGTTCAGGAACGGCGCCTCGCCGGGGTGGGCGCGCAACTGCTCCCAGCCGAGCCCGTCGACCAGCAGGACGCAGACGCGGGGAGCGGACGGCAGCCCCAGGACGTTCGCCGCCCCCGGCACACCGAGCGCGGCCAGCGCCGACGGCGGCAGGTCCGCGAGAGAGCACGTCCCGTAGCGCGGGACGGGCGGGGGCGGGGCGCTCACCGCGCGGTCGCGGCCGACAGCGCCTCCGCGAACGCCAGCACGTGGCCGACGGCGTCCGCGCCGTCCGCGGCCTCGCTCACCCGCAGCGACAGGTCGTCGGCCGTGACGCTGCCGGTGTAGCCGTGGTCGGCCTCGCAGTTCTCGTCACCGCAGGTCGCGGGCTCGAGGTCGATGTGGGCGATGGCGCCCCACCCGATCGTCAGGACGACCTCGGTGGGCGGCACGCCCGGCACGTACGACGCCGGGTCGGGCACGACCCGCGTCACCGCCACGGACTGGACGCGGTCCAGGTTGACGGCCTCGGTGGTCGTGGAGGCGTGCGGCCTGGGCATGCCCTCGCCCGGGGGGTGCTCGTCGGTGTGGCACACCAGCAGCCGGCTCGCGGACAGGACCAGCACGGTCACATGCCGGCGGACCTCCATCGCCGGGTCGAACGTCGCCTCGTGGTGCACCACGTAGGCGGTGACCGGCTCGTCCCCGATGGCCGACTCGACCGCGTCCGCGACCAGGGCCGGGTAGTAGCCGCTGCGCTCGATGGCCGTGCGCAGCCCGTTGGCGGTCGCTCGCGTTTCCCTCATGGCCCCATCCTGCCTTGTCCGGGCCCGGACGTGCACACGACCGGGCCCTCCCGCGCACCGGAAGACGCACCGGACGTTCGCCCACGCGGTCATCGCCGTCCGTCCGGGGTACGAAACGGACATGGACGACAAGGATCCGATGCCGAGCCCGCCGCCGGTGCCGCCGCCCACGCCCGACCCGGCGCCGCCGCCGCGACCGCCCGTCCCGCCGGAACCGCAGCCGGGCCCGCCGGGCGGCC
>NZ_JBHTJA010000176.1:0-8734 GCF_042675525.1 Actinomadura sediminis | reverse complement strand
CCCGCGACCGTCGACCGCCTCGCCGCGCCCGCCGCCGCGCCCGGCCCGGCGTCGCCCGCGGCCGCCCGCGACGCCCTCGTCGCGCTGCTCGGCGCCGGGCCCGCGGCGATCCCCGTGTGGGAGGCGCTCGACCAGGCCGGGCTGATCGTCCGGCTGATCCCCGAATGGGAGCACGTCCGGAACCGGCCGCAGCGCGACCCGATCCACCGCTTCACCGTCGACCGCCACCTCGTCGAGTGCGCCGCCGGGGCCGCCGCCCTCGCCCGCGACGTCGCCCGCCCCGACCTCCTCCTCGTCGGCGCGCTCCTGCACGACATCGGCAAGGGACGCGGCGGCGACCACTCCGCCGCCGGCGCCCCCATCGCCCGCGACATCGCCGCCCGCCTGGGCTTCGCCGACACCGACGCGCGCGTCCTGGAGGCCGTCGTCCGGCACCACCTCCTGCTCCCGCACACCGCCACCCGCCGCGACATCGACGACCCCGCCACCATCGCGACCGTCACCGCCGCCGTCGCCGACGTCCCCGGCCGCGAACGCGAGACCCTCGAACTGCTCGCCTCCCTCGCCGTCGCCGACGGCAACGCCACCGGCCCCGCCGCCTGGAACGCCTGGAAGGCCCGGCTCGTCGCCGAACTCGCCCGCCGTGCCGCCGCCGCGCTCTCCGGCGGCACCCCGCCGCCCCCGCCCGTGCTCGGCGAACGCGAACTCGCCCTCGCCCGCCGCGACGGCGTCGGCGTCCGCGTCGCCGGAACCCGCGTGACGATCGCCGCGCTCGACCGTCCCGGCCTGCTCTGGCGCGCCGCGGGCGTCCTCGCCCTGCACCGCCTCGCCGTCCGGACGGCCCGCACCGTGTCGTCCCCAGGCGCGGGCACGGCCGTCCTCGACTTCACCGCCGTCCCCGAGTTCGGCCCCCCGCCCGAACCCGCCGCCCTCGAGGCCGACCTGCGCCGCATGCTCGCCGGCCGCCTCGACGTCGCCGACCGCCTCGACCGCCGCGCCCGCTCCCGCCGCGTCCGCCCCGGCACTCCCGTCCCCCCGCCCCGCGTGATGATCGTCGACGGTGCGTCCAGCACCGCCGCCGTCGTCGAGGTCCGCGCGCACGACCGTCCCGGGCTGCTGTGGCGGATCGGGCGCGCGCTCGGCGGGCGCGGCCTGCGGATCCGCGCCGCCCAGGTCGACACGCTCGGCGCCGAGGCCGTCGACGTCTTCTACGTCGTCGATTCCCGCGACCGGCCGCCCGCCGACCCGTCCGTCCTGGAGGCCGCCCGCGCCGACATCCTGGACGCGCTGTCCTGACCCCACGGGACGCGGGCGAGCCCCCCGGCACGGGGGTCGCTACCCGCGCGAGGACGAACGGCCCCGCAGACGGTCGCCCGTGGCGGGTGGGAACCCGCCGGGGAGCCGATACGCTGATAGGCGATCCCAGTAGCTTTCCAAGGACGGTCCAGACACGTGTTCGAGACGCTCTCCGACCGGCTGACGACGGTCTTCTCGTCGCTGCGCACCAAGGGCCGGCTCTCCGAGGCCGACATCAACGCCACGGCCCGCGAGATCCGCGTCGCGCTGCTCGAGGCAGACGTCGCGCTGCCCGTGGTCAAGGACTTCATCGCCCGGGTCAAGGAGCGTGCGCGGGGCGCCGAGGTCTCGCAGGCGCTGAACCCCGCCCAGCAGGTCGTCAAGATCGTCAACGAGGAGCTCATCGAGATCCTCGGCGGCGAGACGCGCGAGCTGCGGCTCGCCAAGAACCCGCCGACCGTCATCATGCTCGCGGGCCTCCAGGGCGCCGGCAAGACCACCCTCGCCGGGAAACTCGCCCGCTGGCTCAAGCAGGAGGGCCAGACCCCGATGCTGGTGGCGGCCGACCTCCAGCGGCCCAACGCCGTCCAGCAGCTCCAGGTCGTCGGCGAGCGCGCCGGGGTCCCGGTGTTCGCGCCCGAGCCCGGCAGCGGCGTCGGCGACCCCGTGGACGTCGCCCGCCGCTCCATCGAGCAGGCCCGCCGCGCCCAGCACAGCATCGTCGTCATCGACACCGCCGGCCGGCTCGGCATCGACGCCGAGATGATGCAGCAGGCGATCGACATCCGCGACGCCGTGCAGCCCGACGACGTCCTGTTCGTCGTCGACGCCATGGTCGGCCAGGACGCCGTCAACACCGCCCAGGCGTTCATGGACGGCGTCGGCTTCGACGGCGTCGTCCTCACCAAGCTCGACGGCGACGCGCGCGGCGGCGCGGCCCTGTCGGTCCGGCACATCACCGGCCGGCCGATCATGTTCGCCTCCACCGGCGAGAAGCTCGAGGACTTCAGCGTCTTCCACCCGGACCGTATGGCCGGGCGAATCCTCGACATGGGCGACATCCTCACCCTGATCGAGCAGGCCGAGCGGACGTTCGACGAGGAACAGGCCGAGAAGATGTCGGCCAAGTTCGCCTCCGGCGAGGACTTCACCCTCGAGGACTTCCTCGAGCAGATGATGATGATCCGCAAGCTCGGCCCGATCGGCAACCTGCTCGGGATGATGCCCGGCATGGGCCAGGTCCGCGACCAGATCAGCCAGATCGACGACCGCGACCTCGACCGGATCGCCGCGATCATCCGCTCGATGACCCCGCAGGAACGCTCCCAGCCCAAGATCATCAACGGTTCCCGGCGGGCCCGCATCGCCAAGGGCTCCGGCGTCACCGTCGGCGAGGTCAACAGCCTCGTCACCCGCTTCTTCGACGCGCAGAAGATGATGCGGCAGATGGCCGGCGGCATCCCCGGCATGCCGGGCATGCCCGGCGGGGGCAGGCGCAAGGCGACCAAGGCGGCCAAGGCCAAGAACAAGAAGGGCAAGCAGCGCAGCGGCGACCCCCGCAAGCGCGCCGCCCAGGCGAACCGGCCCAAGGAGCCCGCCGACGGCGCGCCCCAGGGCCTCCCGCCCGGCCTCGGCGGCGGGCAGCTTCCCCCCGGCCTCGGCGGCGGCCAGCTGCCGCCGGGCTTCCAGATGCCCGACCTCGACAAGCTGCAGACCCGCAAGAAGAAGTGACGCGCGGCGTCACCGTCCGATTGCGCTTTTCCCGCATCCGTCTGGCAGAATGGCTTGCTGGAAACCCGGAGTCGCGCGGCGCCCTCTCTCGTCCTGCGCGGCCGGAGTCCATCGGGCGGACCGAAGGCCGGTGTTCCCCACCTGGCGCGGGCCCGCCCACCCTGTAATGAAGTCTGGAGTACACCACACCCGTGGCAGTCAAGATCAAGCTCAAGCGTCTGGGGAAGATCCGGAACCCGCAGTACCGGGTCGTCGTCGCCGACGCCCGCACCAAGCGGGACGGCCGGGCCATCGAGGAGATCGGCCTCTACCAGCCCAAGCAGGACCCGTCGCTCATCAAGATCGACTCCGAGCGGGCGCAGTACTGGCTCGGTGTCGGCGCGCAGCCGACCGAGGCCGTCCTGAACCTGCTCAAGATCACCGGTGACTGGCAGAAGTTCAAGGGCGAGCCGGGCGCCGAGGGCACCCTCAAGGTCGCCGAGCCGCGCCCCGACCGCAAGGCCGTCTTCGAGGCCGCGGTGAAGGAGGCGCTGGGCGACGACGCGGGCGAGGCCACCGCGACCCGCGCCAAGAAGAAGGCCGAGCCGAAGAAGGCCGAAACCGAAGTCAAGAGCGAGGGCTGACGTGCTCGAAGAAGCGCTCGAGCACCTGGTCCGCGGGATCGTCGAGCACCCCGACGACGTCGGGGTGCGCGCCCGCAGGATCAGGGGCGGCCGGGTCCTGGAGGTGCGCGTGCACCCCGAGGACCTCGGCAAGGTCATCGGCCGAGGCGGCCGCACCGCCAAGGCCCTCCGCACCGTCATCAGCGCCCTTTCCGGGGGCCGGTACGTGCGGGTGGACCTGCTCGACGTCAACGAGGTCCGCTGAGCGCGTGAACCTCAGCACCGCCGCACGGCGCTCCGCCGTGTCCGTGCGGGGGGACGACCTGCCCGGCCGTCCCCCCGCCCGTCGGCGCCCCCGAGCGCTCTCTTCGTGCACCCTCCCCGAACGACCCGCGTCCCCCGCGGCCACCCCCATCCCGAACCAGACCGCTTCGGCACCCGGGCCCACCCGCCTTACCCGACGCCCGGCCGCCTCCGCCGGTCCCGCCCGGGGCGTCTGGGCCCCGATCGCTTCGGCGTCCGGGTCCGCGCGTCTTTCCCGGCGCCCGGCCGTTTCGGCCGGTCCGGCGCGGGGTGTCCCGGTCCCGATCGCTTCGGCGTCTGGGTCCGCGCGTCTTTCCCGGTGCCCGGCCGTTTCGGCCGGTCCCGCCCGGGGCGTCCCGGATCCGACCGCCTCGGCACCCGGGCCCGCCCGCCTTACCCGGCGCCCGGCCGTTTCCGCCGGTCCGGCCCGGGGCGTCTCGAAGGCGGTCGTCTTCGGGGCTTCGCCGGAGCCGCTGTCTTCGTGTCCGGTCGTCTCCGCCGACCCGGTGTCGTCGTGCGGGCGTTCACGGACGTCCCCCGGGCACGCGGACAGGGCCGTGCCGCGTGGAGGCGGCGCGGGGCGTGGACGTGCCGGCCGGAATGCGAGGTGTTCATCGTGAGCGACCCCCTCGTCGTCGGCCGGATCGGCCGGCCGCACGGTGTCCGCGGCGAGGTGACCCTCGAGGTCCGCACCGACGAACCGGACGTCCGGTTCGCGCCCGGCACCGAGATCGCCACCGACCCGGCGTCCGCCGGGCCCCTCACCGTCGAGCGCGCCCGCTGGCATTCCGGGCGCCTGCTCGTCCGGTTCGCCGGGATCGCCGACCGCGACGCCGCCGAGGGACTCCGCGGCGCCTGGCTGGTCGTCGCCCCCGACGACATCCGGCCGTCCGCCGACCCCGACGAGTTCCACGACCAGGAGCTGGTCGGCCTCGCCGTCGTCACCACCGACGGCGCCGACGTCGGCCGCGTCACCGACGTCCTGCACCACGGCCAGGACCTGCTCGTCGTGCGCGGGCCCGGCGGGGAACGGTTCGTGCCTTTCGTGGCCGCCCTGGTCCCCGAGGTGGACGTGCACGGCGGCCGGCTCGTCATCGACCCCCCTCCCGGCCTCCTCGACGAATCATGAACATCGACATCGTCACGATCTTCCCCGAGTACTTCGCCCCCCTGGACCTGTCCCTGCTGGGCAAGGCCCGGCGCGGCGGCCTGCTCGACCTCGCCGTCCACGACCTGCGCTCCTGGGCGCACGACCGGCACCGCACCGTGGACGACACCCCCTACGGCGGCGGCCCGGGCATGGTGATGAAGCCCGAACCGTGGGGGGAGGCGCTCGACGCCGTCGTCCCGTCCGGCACCACCGCCCGGCTGATCATCCCGACCCCGAGCGGGCGGCCCTTCACCCAGACGCTCGCCGCCGAGTACGCCGCGGAACCCCGCCTGGTGTTCGCGTGCGGACGGTACGAGGGCATCGACTCCCGCGTCGCCGAGGAGGCCGCGGCCCGCATGCCCGTCGACGAGGTCAGCCTCGGCGACTTCGTGCTCGCCGGCGGCGAGGTCGCCGTCCTGGTCATGGTCGAGGCCGTCGCCCGGCTCCTCCCCGGCGTCCTCGGCAACGCCGACTCGGTCTCCGACGACTCCTTCGCCCCCGGCGCGATGGAATCCCTCCTGGAAGGGCCCGTCTACACCAAGCCGCCACTGTGGCGGGACCGTCCCGTCCCGGAGATCCTCCTCTCCGGCAACCACGGCGCGATCGCCCGGTGGCGCCGCGACGAGGCCCTGCGCCGCACCGCCCGCGTGCGCCCGGAACTGCTCGCCCGCCTCGACCCCGAGCGTCTCGACGCGCACGATCGAGAAGTCCTCCGCGACGCCGGTTTTCCGGTTGACGCCGAAGGTGTGGCAAACTAGAGCGTCCGTGCGCCTGCACTCGCGCAGGCGATGAAGACCGCTTCCGCGGCGCGACGCCCCCACGAAGGACCCACGGGGCCTCTCGACGCCCGCGTTCGACCTTGAGGAACCGCTGCGATGCACACCCTGATCCAGGAGATCGAGAAGGCCGCGATGCGCGCCGACGTCCCGGACTTCCGTCCGGGCGACACGCTGAAGGTGCACGTCCGCGTGACGGAGGGCAACCGGAGCCGTATCCAGGTCTTCCAGGGCGTGGTGATCCGGCGCCAGGGCGGCGGCGCCCGCGAGACCTTCACCGTCCGCAAGGTGAGCTACAGCGTCGGCGTCGAGCGGACGTTCCCGATCAACAGCCCGTCGATCGACAAGATCGAGGTCGTCACCCGCGGCGACGTCCGCCGCGCCAAGCTCTACTACCTGCGCAACCTGCGCGGCAAGGCCGCGCGCATCAAGGAGAAGCGCGAGTCCTGAGCCCGTGCTCCGCAACGCCCCGGACCCCCGCGGTACCGGGGCGTTGCCCGTTTCGGGGGAAAAGTTCGGTTCCGTTCTCGGCGACACGCCCGCGACGGGTGTGTTCGGCCCCGGCGCCGCTAGTCTTTTGATCTGATGACTGACGAGGACGATCGGAGAGACGTGCGATCCGAGGCCGAGGGCGCGGTGCCCGAAGAAGAGCAGGCCGTGACCTCCGAAGAAGAGGAGGCCGAGGACGGCGACGAGAAGAAGAAAAAGCAGGGCTCCTTCTGGAAAGAACTGCCCGTCCTCGTCGTCATCGCGGTCGCCCTGGCCCTGGTCATCAAGGCGTTCGCCGTCCAGGCCTTCTACATCCCGTCCGGTTCCATGGAGAACACCCTCCAGATCGGCGACCGGGTCCTCGTCAACAAGATCGTCTACCACACCCGCGACGTCGCGCGCGGCGACATCATCGTCTTCAACGGGGTGAAGTCCTGGGACCCCGAGACCCAGGTCAGCGAGCCCACCAACCCCGTCTCCAAGGCCCTCCGCTGGGTCGGCGCCGCCTTCGGCTTCGCCCCCAACGAGAAGGACTACATCAAACGGGTCATCGGCATCCCCGGCGACCGCGTCAAGTGCTGCGACGCCCAGGGCCGCGTCACCGTCAACGGCGTCCCGCTCGACGAGTCGTCCTACCTCTACACCGACCCGATCACGGGCGAGCAGAACAAGCCGTCCAACGACCCCTTCGACATCACCGTCGCGCCCGGCCAGGTGTGGGTCATGGGCGACCACCGGGAACTCTCCTACGACTCCCGGTCCCATCAGGCCGACCCCGGCGGCGGGACCATCCCGATCGACCACATCATCGGACGCGCCTTCGTGATCGTGTGGCCGCTGGACCGCATCGACACCCTCCCCATCCCCGATACCTTCGAGCAGCCCGCGCTGAAGGCCGCCGCCGCGGCCCTGCCCGCGACGCCCTACGCGCTCGGCGTCATCGGCACCCTCCCCATCGCCTACCTGCTGAGACGCCGCCGCCTCAGGCCCGCGGAAGCGATCGCCGGCCATCGGTCCCGCCCGACCTGACGCGGACGCCGCCCACGACACCGGCCTCACCGCATCCGGTCCCGCGGAACCGCACCTCGATTCGGGCGTTCCGGTTCCCGGCACCGGCCTCGCCGCGCCGCCCGCGGAGCACACGGTGAGGCCGGCCGTCGGCGGTACGAGGGGCGCCCGGGCGGAACGGCCCCCCAGGGTGATCAGCGACATGCCCGGAAGGGGGCATTCGGGCGGCGATGGAGGCTCCGGGAGACGTACCCTGCGGTGCATGAAGGGTCGTCCACTCCGCTTCACGCCGCGACGTGACGCCGGGCTGTTCGCCTACGAACGCGCCCTGGAGCACGCCGGTTTCGCCCCCGTGGCCGGTGTCGATGAGGCGGGGCGGGGGGCGTGCGCGGGCCCTCTGGTCGTCGGCGCGGTGATCCTGCGCGGCGGCCGCCGCGGGACGATCGAGGGACTCACCGACTCCAAGCTCCTCACCCCGGCGCGCCGTGAGGAGCTGTACGGCGAGATCACGGAACGGGCGCTCGCCTGGAGCGCCGTGGTCATCCCGTGTCACGACATCGACCGCATCGGCCTCCACCGATGCAACATCACCGGTATGCGCCGCGCCCTCGCCGCCCTGCCCGAACGCCCCGCCTACGTTCTGAGCGACGGCTTCCCGGTGCCCGGACTGGAAGTGCCCGGCCTCGCGATGATCAAGGGTGATCAGGTGGCCGCCTGCGTGGCCGCCGCGTCCGTGATCGCCAAGGTCACCCGAGACCGCATCTTGGTCCGTCTCCACGAGCGGTACCCGGAGTACGGTTTCGACCTCCACAAGGGATATGTGACGCGCGCGCACAGCGAAGCCCTCAAAAAGCACGGACCTTGTCCGGAGCATCGGTTCTCCTACGTCAACGTCGGTCGGGCAGTGCGTAACAATGGGGACGTGGCCTTGGGGGAGGTCCCCGGCGAAGGCCGCACGGAAGGGGCACGAGCGTGAGCGCCGAGGATCTCGAGAAGTACGAGACCGAGATGGAGCTGCAGCTCTATCGCGAATACCGGGACGTCGTCGGGCTGTTCACCTACGTCGTGGAGACGGAGCGCCGCTTCTACCTGACGAACTCCGTCGACCTGCAGGTGCGCGGCACCGACAACGGCGAGGTCTACTTCGAGGTCACCATGCAGGACGCCTGGGTCTGGGACATGTACCGTCCCGCCCGCTTCGTCAAGAACGTCCGTGTCGTGACCTTCAAGGACGTCAACGTCGAGGAACTCGCGAAGAGCGACTTCGAGATGCCCTCCGAGCAGTAGCCGCCAGCCCAAGCCCGACCACCTCCCACCCCACCGCCGCCCGCGCGCCGCATCGCCCGCATCGCCCGCGCCGCCCCGCGCCGCCCGGGCCG
>NZ_JBHTJA010000175.1:0-8871 GCF_042675525.1 Actinomadura sediminis | reverse complement strand
GGTCGCGGCGGCGGCGCCGGACCAGGCCGGCGGGGTCGCCCGCCGGGTCGGCGCGGGCCCGCGCGGCGGCGGCCGTGAGCCGGTTCAGGTAGGGGAAGAGCCCGCCGACGATCTCGCCGTACAGCCCCGCCGGCACTCCCGCGCCGGCGCCGCCGCCCGCGTCGAGCTCGTCGAGGACGCGCGTGAGGCGGCGGACGGCGACGCGGGCGCCCACGTTGACGGCGTGCTCCCACGCGGCGGCGCCGCGCCCCTCGTGCTCCTCCGCGGCACCGACCCGGCGGAAGAACTCCGGCAGCTCCGGGTCCGGGTCGCCGGGCCGTTCGACCAGGTCGGCGAAGCCGCCGAGCGCGCAGCCGACGACGAGGTCGAGCGCGTCGCGGCAGCGCGGATCGGCGTAGTCGGGGACCTCCCGCCGGATCTCCGCGACCGCCTCGGCGGCGATCTCGGGCAGGGCCCGGCGCAGCGCCCCGCCGAGGCCGGGGGCGCCGCGGGCGGTGCCGCGGGTCGTGCCGCCGCCGGCGGCGACGTCACCGAGAACGCTCATCGTGCCGTCCCCCTCCCGGAGCCGCCGCCGCCCCCGGACGGCCGACCCTGTCGCGAACCTATGTGCCGCAAATCAACGGCACAATCGTGTACGGCTCGTTCCGGGGTGTCAATAGACCCCGGCCCCGGCGCCCGTTATCACACGTTTCGCCCTGCCGGGCCGGGTAGGGCCGTGCTGTACCCCGCTTCAAGGAGGGCGACGATGAAGGCTGTGACCTGGCACGGCAGGCGGGACGTCCGCGTCGAGAACGTCCCCGACCCGGAGCTCAAGGAGCCCGACGACGCGATCATCCGGGTGACCTCGTCCGGAATCTGCGGCTCGGACCTGCACCTGTACGAGGTGCTCGGCCCGTTCCTCAGCGAGGGGGACGTCCTGGGCCACGAGCCGATGGGGATCGTCGAGGAGACCGGCCCGGACGTGAAGCACGTCAAGCCCGGCGACCGCGTGGTCATTCCGTTCAACATCGCGTGCGGGCACTGCTACATGTGCGAGCGGAAGCTCTTCGCGCAGTGCGAGACGACCCAGGTGCGCGAGCAGGGCACGGGCGCGGCGCTGTTCGGCTACACCCGGCTGTACGGGCAGGTCCCGGGCGGCCAGGCCGAGTACCTGCGGGTGCCGCAGGCGCACTTCGGGCCGATCAAGGTGCCGGAGGGCCCGCCGGACGAGCGCTTCGTGTACCTGTCGGACGTCCTGCCCACCTCGTGGCAGGCCGTGGAGTGGGCCGGCGTCCCGAAGGACGGGTCGGTGACCGTGCTCGGCCTCGGCCCCATCGGCCAGATGTGCGCGCGCATCGCCCGGCACCGCGGTCACCGGGTGATCGGCGTGGACGTCGTCCCGGAACGGCTCGAGATGGCGCGCCGGCACGGGATCGAGGTGATCGACTCCGCGGACGCCGGCGACGTGGCGGACGCGGTGCGGCAGTTCACCGGCGGCCGCGGCACCGACTCGGTGATCGACGCGGTCGGGATGGAGGCGCACGGCTCCCCCGGCGCGAAGATCGCGCAGACGCTGACCGGGATGCTGCCCGGCAACACGGCCGCGCCGCTCATGTCGCGCGTCGGGGTGGACCGGCTCGCGGCGCTGCTGACGGCGATCGAGGTCGTCCGCCGGGGCGGGACGATCTCGGTGATCGGCGTGTACGGCGGGATGACCGACCCGATGCCGATGCTGCGGATGTTCGACAAGGGCATCACGCTCCGGATGGGCCAGGCCCACGTCCACGCGTGGATCGACGACCTGCTGCCGCTGGTGTCCGACGACGCCGACCCGCTCGGGGTCATGGACCTGGCCACGCACCGGATGCCGCTGGAGAAGGCCCCCGAGGCCTACGAGATGTTCCAGAAGAAGCGGGACGGGGCCATCAAGGTGCTGCTGCGGCCCGGGGAGCGCGCGTCCTGACACCGCCGCCGGGAACGTCCGTCCGGACGGACGTTCCCGGCGAAGCGAAGGCCCGGTGCGGTGCGCCCCCGAGCGCACCGCACCGGGCCCGTCCGGGCCCCCGGTCTCAGGCGGGCACGTGGCTCTTCTTGCGGGTCCAATGCCGGTGCGCGGCGACCGCGTCGACGAACCGCGCGGCGAAGTCGCCGCCGGGGCCGCGCGCCGTGACGACGCCCTGGTCCACGACGGCGTCGCCGCCCGCGCTCTCGCCGGCGAACCGCACCCCGGTGAGCCCCGCCCGCTCGAGCAGGCCGATGCCCTCGTCGAGCGCGCCGACCGCCTTGCAGTGGACGAACGCCTCGGCGACGAAGTGCACCGCGTCGCCGTTCTCGGCGAGGGTCCGCACGCTCGCCTCGCCCCCGGGGACGAGCACCGCGTCGTACAGCACGGACGCCATGGTCGGCATCGCCTTGGTGACCTCGACCTGGCCGCCGTTGGCCGCCTGGACGAACCCGTCCTCGGCCGCGAGCACCTCGACGATCGCGCCCCGCTCGGTGAACGCGCCGCCCACCGCCGCGACCGCCGCCGAGTCGACGCCGTCGGCGACGAGCACCGCGATCTTGCGGCCCTGCACGGACTCGGCCGGCGCGTTCGCCTGGCTCAGCGCGGGCGAGCTGCGGCCGTGGTTGGCGATCACCGCCTCGCCGGGCGGGTCGACGCCGATCCCCTTCGCGACGGCGACCGCGAGGTCGTGGTCGACGTGGTTCAGGTGGGCGACGACGCCCTCGCGGATCTGCTTCTGCTCGCACTTGCCGAGCTCGAAGCGGAACGCGCCGACGATGTGCTCCTTCTCCCAGTCGGCCATGCTGTTCCAGAACAGCGTCGCCTGGGAGTAGTGGTCCTGGAAGCTGTCGCTCCGCTTGCGGATCTTGGCGCCGTCGACCCGCTCCTGGTAGTGGGTGAAGGAGCCCTCGCCGCCCACGGCCGGGCAGCCGCCCGACAGGCTGTTCTTGTGGTAGGCGGACCGGGCCCCGTTGATCTCCATCTGGTGGTAGCCGTCGCGGTGGTGGTTGCGGACCGGCGCCACCGGCCGGTTCACCGGGATCTGCGGGAAGTTCGGCCCGCCGAGCCGGATCAGCTGCGTGTCCAGGTAGGAGAACAGCCGCGCCTGCAGCAGCGGGTCGTTGGTGAAGTCGATGCCGGGGACGACGTTGCCGATGTGGAAGGCGACCTGCTCGGTCTCGGCGAAGAAGTTGTCGGGGTTGCGGTTCAGCGTCATCCGGCCGACCGGCCGCACCGGCACCTCCTCCTCCGGGATGATCTTCGTGGGGTCGAGCAGGTCGAAGCCGAACTTGTGCTCGTCCTCGGCCGGTACGAGCTGCACGCCCAGCTCGAATTCGGGGAACGCGCCCGCCTCGATGCGGTCCCACAGGTCGCGGCGGTTGAAGTCGGGGTCCTTTCCGCCGATCTTCTGGGTCTCGTCCCACGCCAGGGAGTGCGTGCCGAGCACCGGCTTCCAGTGGAACTTCACGAACGTCGGGCGCCCCTCGGCGTTGACCAGCCGGAACGTGTGGACGCCGAATCCCTGCATCATCGCGTAGCTGCGCGGGATCGCCCGGTCCGACATCAGCCACATCATCATGTGCATCGTCTCGGGCTGGAGCTGGACGAAGTCCCACAGCGTGTCGTGCGCCGACTGCGCCTGCGGGATCTCGCTGGCCGGCTCGGGCTTCACCGCGTGCACGAAATCGGGGAACTTGATGCCGTCCTGGATGAAGAACACGGGCATGTTGTTGCCGACGAGGTCGAAGTTGCCCTGCCGCGTGTAGAACTTCGTCGCGAACCCGCGGACGTCCCGGACGGTGTCGGCCGATCCGCGCGAACCGGCGACCGTCGAGAACCGGACGAACACCGGCGTGGTGAGCGACGTGTCGCACAGGAACTCGGCCGTCGTGTAGTCGGTGAGCGGATCGGTGACCCTGAAGTGGCCGTAGGCGCCCGAGCCGCGCGCGTGCACGACCCGTTCGGGAATCCGCTCGTGGTCGAAGTGGGTGATCTTCTCGCGGAGGTGGAAGTCCTCGAGCAGGCTGGGGCCGCGCTCCCCGACGGAGAGCGAGTTGTCGGTGTCGTCCACCGGGATGCCCTGGTCGGTCGTGAGCCCCGCGCCTTCCGGGCTCACCCGCCACCGGTCCAGTTGTTCCTGCTTCTCGTCGCGGCCGCCGTCGACCATCATCGCTCCTCGTGACATGCGCGGGTGAGTCTCTCCGTGATCGCCGCTACCCGACCGAAACGGCGACATGCCCGTCTTGACCGGAACTTTGGCGGGCCTCGGTCGTGCCGGGTCTCCGCGCCGGCCGCGCCGGACGTCCGCGGGGGCGGGAGAGCGCCGTCCGGCTCCCTTTTCCGTGTCGCCGCGCGCCGCGATGACTCGTCGGGTCCGGGAATCCGCTACGGTCATGGACGCCGCGTCGGCGAGGGGAAGGAACACGGAGCACACATGGCCGAGAAGGTCATTCGGGTGGACGACATCGACGGGTCCGAAGGGTCCGATGTCGACAAGCGGGACTTCGAAGTCCTGGGTCGTACGTTCACGATCGACTTGAGCGACGACAACTACAAGCGCCTGAACGAGTTGCTGGACGGTCTCGCGCCGTTCATCGAGAACGCCGCCGAGGTCAAGCCCGCGGGGAAGGGACGCAAGTCCCGCACCGCGAAGATCAAGGGCTACACGAACGCGGATGTGCGCTCGTGGGCATTGCGAGAGGGCGTCGAAGTCTCCGAACGTGGCAAGATATCTGATGAGGTCTATGCTGCATTCATCGAGGCTCATCCGGACGCGAAGCCGGACGCATAGTTAGGGAGTCCCCGCATGGCACAGAAGGTCGAAGTCCTGCTCGTGGACGACATCGACGGCGGAGAGGCCGACGAGACCGTCAGCTTTTCCCTCGATGGGACCACGTACGAGATCGACCTGAGCAAGAAGAACGCCGACAAGCTCCGCGCGGGCCTGGAGCCGTTCGTGGCGGGCGCCCGCAAGGCGCGCAAGACGACCGGGCGCACGGCCCGGGGCACCCGTACCGCGAACAGCCGCGAGCGCTCCGCCGAGATTCGCGAGTGGGCGAAGAACCGGGGCATCAAGGTCAATGAGCGGGGCCGTATCCCCGCCCACGTGATCGAGAAGTACGAGGCCGCGCACTAGCGCGGGCGCGCCGCGCACGCGGCGGCGTTCGGCGCCTTCCGGAGGCCGGGGTGAAATTCTCATCACCCCGGCCTCGCGCATGCGTCGCCCGGCGCGACCGGAAGCGCGGTTCGGCATTTCTTTCCGTCGCCGCCACAATCCCCGGACAATTGCCGCATATGTAACCAATCACTGACGGCTCGCCTTAATCGCGCGTCCCCTCGCCCCCGGGCGGACGCGAAGGCGGGCGGCGGGCGGGTAGGGAGTCATCGGATGGACGTGGAAGGGGGGCGCCCGAGGTGGACGCCGCGCTCGGCCTGCTGGCCGTCCTGCTGCTGACTGCCGCGACCGGGTACTTCGTCGCGCAGGAGTTCGCGTTCGTCACCGCGGACCGCCCGGCGATGGACCAGCGCGCCGCCGAGGGCGACCGCGCGGCCGCGCGGGCCGTGCGGGTGATGGGGCGGCTGTCGTTCATGCTGTCGGGCGCGCAGCTCGGCATCACCGTCACCGCGCTGGTCGTCGGGTACATCGCCAAGCCCGCGCTCGCCGACCTGATCGCGCCCGCGCTGACGGCGGCCGGGGTGCCGGAGGGCGCGACGGGCGGCGTCGCGGTGGCGCTGGGCTTCGCGCTCGCCACGGTGGTCCAGATGGTGCTCGGCGAGCTGTTCCCGAAGAACCTGGCGCTGGCGAGGTCCGAGTCGCTGGCGCGCGCCCTGGCCGGGTCGACCCTCGTGTACCTCGCGGTGGCGGCGCCGCTGATCCGGCTGTTCGACACGTCGGCGAACCGCCTGCTGCGCACGGCGGGCATCGAGCCGGTCGAGGAGCTGCACCACGGCGCGACGCTGGAGGAGCTGGGGCACATCATCGGCGAGTCCGGCGAGCAGTTGCAGGAGGGCCACGCCGACCTGCTGGAGCGCGCGCTGGCGTTCTCCGATCGGGACGCCGAGGAGGTCATGGTGCCCCGGGTGGACGTCGTGACGGTGCCGGCGACCGCCCGCGCCGCCGACCTCGACGAGGTCATCTCCGCGACCGGCCGGTCCCGGTTCCCCGTGGTCGGCGCGGGCGTCGACGACGTGGTCGGGGTGGTCGGGCTGGAGGAGCTGGTGCCGCTGCCGCCCGGGGCGGCGGCCCGCACGCGGGTCGGCGAGATCGCCCGGCCGCCGCTGCTGCTGCCGTCCTCGCTGCCGCTGCCGGAGGTGGTGCTGCGGCTGCAGGGCGCCCGCGAGACGCTCGCCTGCGTGGTGGACGAGTACGGCGGCTTCGCGGGGCTCATCACATGGGAGGACGTCGCCGAGGAGCTGGTCGGCGAGATCGCGGACGAGAACGAGCCGGAGGAGGATCTGGCGATCCGGCGCGGCGAGTGGTGGACCACCGATGCCGGGCTGCGGGTGGACGAGGTCGAGCACGAGACGGGGATCGCGCTGCCGGAGGGCGACTACGAGACCGTCGCGGGCCTGCTGCTGAAGCGGCTCGGCCGCGTCGCCCGGCCCGGCGACGTGGTCGACGTCGCGCTGCCGCGGACGCGGCTGGACGAACCCGCGCGCACCGCGATCGTCGAGGTGCTGACCGTCCGGCGGCACGTCCCGGGGCTCATCCGGGTCCGCACCGTCGCGGCCGGGCACGAGGACGGGCACCGGGACGGGGACGGGAACGGCGGCGGGCCGGCGCGCGGCGGCGAGAGGGGGCGGCGGTGAACCTCGCGCTCGGCGGCGTCGTGACGCTCGCCCTGCTGGCCGGAAACGGCTTCTTCGTCGCCACCGAGTTCGCGCTGGTGGCGGCGAAGCGGCCCCGGCTGGAGCGGGCGGCGGCGCGCGGCAGCCGGGCCGCGGGCACGGCGGTGGCGGGCATCGACGAGCTGACGCTGACGCTCGCGGGCGCGCAGCTCGGGATCACGATGTGCTCGCTGGGGCTCGGCCTGGTGTCGGAACCGGTGTTCGCCGAGACCCTGCGGCCGCTCGCGCACGCCGCAGGGCTCCCCGACGGCGCGTCGCACGCGGTGGCGTTCGTCCTCGCGCTGGCGCTGGTGACGTTCCTGCACATGGTGGTCGGCGAGATGGCGCCGAAGTCGTGGGCGATCACCGCACCGGAGCGGTCGGCGACGATCCTGGGGCCGCCGTTCCGGGTGTTCAGCATCGTGATGCGGCCGGCGCTGGCCGCGCTGAACGGCGGGACGAACCTGCTGCTGCGGGCGATCGGCGTCCGGCCCACCGCGACGCGGGAGGCGCCGCGCACGCCCGAGCAGCTCCGCAACATCGCGGTGGAGTCGCGGCGGCTCGGGCTGATCGGGGAGACGGACCTGACGCTGCTGACGGCGGCGCTGGACGCCCCGCGCGCACCGCTGGCGAGCCTGGTCGTCCCGGTCGCCGACATCGTGTCCGTCCCGGCGGACGCGACCCCGCAGGAGGTGATCGACACGGCCGCGCGGACCGGCCGGATCCGGATCATGCTGCGCGGCTTCGACCGGTCCGGACGGGCGCGCATGGTGCACGTCCGGGACGCCTACCTCGCGCGGGCGCGCGGCCGGGACGCCCGCGCGGGCGAGCTGGCCCATCCGGTGCCGGCGATGCCGCTCGCCACCCCGGTCGGCGAAGCGGTCGCGACGCTGCGGGCGCAGCACAGCCACCTCGGGCTCGCGGTCGACGCGGAGGGCCGCGTGACGGGCGTCGTCAGCCTGGACGATCTGCTCACCACGTTGCTCGCCGTCCGCTGAACCCCGGGCGCCACGGGCGGATGTCAACGCTAGTTGACACGCCCCGTGTGTCAACTTACATTGACACCATGAGCGACGGAGTGACGCTCGCCAGAGAGGCGGGCAGCCAGGACCCGGCCGTGGGGCTGCGGGCCGTCCGGGCGCTGCGGGAGCTGGCCGAACGCCTGGAGGCCCTCCAGGTCGCCTCGGCCCGCGAGCGCGGCTGGTCCTGGCAGGAGATCGCGGACCACCTCGGCGTGAGCCGGCAGGCGGTCCACAAGAAGCACGGCGGCGGGCGCCGCCTCCTCCCGACGAAGGAGCGGTAGAGAATGTTCGAACGGTTCACCAAGGACGCCCGGGAGGCCGTCGTCGCCGCCCAGGCGCAGGCCCGCGACCTCGGCCACGGGCGCATCGGCACCGAGCACGTCCTGCTCGCGCTCCTCGACGCCGACGACGGCACCGCCCGGACCCTCCGCGCCCACGGGCTGACCGTCGCCTCCCTGCGCGCCCGCGTCGCCGCCGTGGGCGGGCGGGACGGCGACCTGGACCCCGAGGCACTGCGCGCCATCGGCATCGACCTCGACGCCGTCCGCCGGGCCGCCGAGGACAGCTTCGGGGAGGGCGCGCTGGACTCCCCGCCCGCCGAGCGCGCGCGGCGCAAGGGCCACCTGCCGTTCGCCAAGGAGGCGAAGAAGGCACTGGAACTGAGCCTGCGGCACGCGATACGCCTCAAGCACAACACCATCGGCACCGGGCACATCCTGCTCGGCGTCCTCCACGACGACGACTTCCGCGCGGTGCGGCTCGCGTGGGAGACGGGCGCGGACGTCGGCGAACTCCGCACCGGCATCACCCGCCTGCTGACGTCCAAGGCGGCCTGAGCCCGCCGCGGCGGGCCGCCGGTCAGCCGCCGAAACGCGACCGGAGGGCGGCGACGCAGGCGCGCGTGCGGACCGGGTCCCCCGGGAACCGTCGCCGGCACTCGGCCTCGATCCACGACGGGTCGCGCGGCCGCGCGGGCCCACCGGCGGGCACGTCCGCGGGCGCGTCCGGCGGGTCGGCCCCGGGGCGCGGCGCGTCCCG
>NZ_JBHTJA010000174.1:0-9132 GCF_042675525.1 Actinomadura sediminis | reverse complement strand
CGACCTCCCGGCCGTGCAGCGCCTCGCCGACGCGGCCCACGGCCCGCGGGGGTGGGTCGCGGCGGGCGGCGGCCCGGGAGCCCCGGTGCTGCTCACGTCCGCGGACGGGACCGCCTGGAGTCCGGCGGCCGCGCCGAAGGCCGGGAAGGCGGAGCTGTCGGGCGCGGCGCACGGCGCGGCGGGGTACGTGGTCGTCGGGACCGCCGACGGCGCCCCCGCCGTCTGGCATTCCGCCGACCTCGCCTCGTGGACGGAGGGGACCGGCGACTTCGGCGACGGCCGCATGCGCGATGTCGTCGCCACGAAGTCGGGCTACGCCGCGGTCGGCGAGGGCGCGGCGGGCGTCCCGGCCGCCTGGACGTCCGCGGACGGGAGGGCGTGGACGCCGGTGCGGGTGCCCCGGGCGTCGGGCGCCCTCACGAGGGTCGTCGCGCGCGGGGACACGCTGGTCGCGACGGGCGACGGCGGCCTCGTCGGGATGTCGGCGGACGGGGGGACGACCTGGTCGTTCAGCACCCTGGAAGCCTCGGCGATCACCGCGTCGCTGGCGACGGACCGCGGGTTCGTCCTGACGGGGACCCCGCCGGGCGCCTCGGACGTCGCGCTGTGGACGTCGCCGGACGGACGGTCGTGGCGGGTGCGGCGGCCCGAGGGGAAGGGGCTGAACGGGGACGGCGCGCAGCGGCTCACCGGCCTGACCGTCCTCGGCGGCGAGCTCCTCGCGACCGGGACGGACGGCACGGCCCCCACCCTCTGGCGCACCGACCTGCCGTGACGTCAGCCGCCGCCGCGCCGGCGGTCGGCGGCGGCGGCGCCGAGGATCATCTCGTGGACGATCGGGCGCGCGTCGTCCGAGAGATCGAGGAGCGCGCGCAGCACCTCGGCGGGGATGGCGCCGTGCTCGACCTCCCGCCGCAGCGCCTTGAAGGTGAGGTCCGCCTCGATCGGCGCGGCCTCGACGGGGAAGCCGAAGTAGCCGATCGGGACGCCGAAGAAGGTGGCGAGCGCGGTGAGCGTCTTCAGCTGGGGGTTCTCCTGGCGTCCGGTGCGCAGTTTCCACACCGTGGTGGAGGAGATGTCCTCGCCGGTGGCGCGGGCGATCGCGGCGGCGGTCTCGACGTTGTTGCGCGGGGGGTCGGCGTCGTCGGGCCACTGGTTGCGGATGAGCCATTCGACCTTCTCGGCGAGCGCCGCCCCCGGCGCGACGCCCCCGGCCCCCGTGTCGTTCAGCATCGTCAGGTCCTCCCCGTCTCGAATGCTCAACGACTTTAGTTGACCACGTCCTTCCTCGTCAGCCAAGGACACGCGGACGTCGGTAGGATCGATCCGCCAGAGCGGTAGGAGACCCCCACATGTTGTTCTCGATCTCGGGACGGGCTGGACGCTGATCGCGATCGTGGCGACGGCGTCCTTCATGGTCGGCATGCACGTGTTCGTCTCCGGGACGGAGATCCCGGAGGAGGTGCGGGACCGGCGGGAGGGACGGGCAGGGCCGAATATGAAGCTCTTCCACATCCTGACGCCGCTGTTCGCCGCCGTCGTCCTGTGGCTGAGCCTGCTCCGGCCGGACTCCACGGAACGGATCCTGTTCCTGTACAGCGTCGCCTTCGTCTCGATCCCGGTCGCCCTGTTCCCGGTCCGCGGCCGGATGGTCAGGTCGTACGTCGCCCAGCGGCGCGCGAACCCGGGCGCCGAGGTGAGACCCGACAGGCTGTCGATCGCGTGGATCGTCGGGTTCCTCCTCGCCGTGACCATGGTCGCCGTGGCCGCGCTGCTGGTGAACGACTACGCGTGACCGGCCGCCGGGGCGCGGGTGCGCCCGGCGAGGGCCTCGAGTTCGGCGACCGCCTCGTCGGCGGCCGTCTCGGCGGCGATCTCGGCGGCCATCCGCTCGGCGGCGCGCCGGTGCGCGGGGTCGTCGAGGACGCGGCGGACCGCGCGCGCGATCCGGCGGGGCGAGGCGTTGCGGCGCACGGTGATCCCCGCGCCGATCTCCTCGACGTGCCGCGCGATCTCGCGCTGGTCGCGTCCCTGCGGGACGCACACCAGCGGAACGCCGGCGGCGAGCGACTTCACGGCCGTCCCGTGCCCGGCGTGGGTGATCGTCACCGCCGCGTGGCGCAGCACCGCGGCGTGCGGCGCGGTCGCGACGACCCGGACGTTGCCGGGGGCGCGGATCGTCGCGGGGTCCACCGCGGGCCCCGTCGTCAGCAGGCCCCGCACCGGCAGCGTGCCGAGGGCTTCGGCGATGCGCTCCAGCGGCCGCCGCTGGTTCATGAACGACGAGCTGAGGCCGACGAGCGCGAGGGGCTCCTCGCCCGGCGGCGCTTCCGGCTCCCGCCCCGCCCAGGCGGGGTCGTCGAGGCGCGGGCCGACGTGGCGGACGTTCGCGGGGAAGCGCCGCCCGGGATAGTCCAGCGCGCGCGGGGAGAGGACGAGGCAGCGGTCGACGCGGCCGAACGCGTCGATGACCGAATCCACCGGCGGGAGCCCGCTCGCCGTGCGCGCGGCGTTGAGCGCGGGCAGCCCCTTCTCCCACGGTTTGACCATCAGGCCGCCGACGATCCGGTCCCGGAGACGTCCGGACGCGCCGGCGGCGGGCGCGAACGCCGGGCCGAACGGCGGCGCCCCCGGAGCGGGAAGCGGGTAGATCGTCGTGACCAGGGAGGCCGCCGGGACGCCTGCGGCCTCACCGGCGGTGAGGGCCCCGAGCAGCACCTGCTCGGTGACCAGCGCGTCGGCGGGACGGGCGCGCAGCTCCGCCAGCGTGTCGCGGGCGTAGTCGGCCGCGGGGCCGCAGACGATGCGGTCCCGCAGCCGCGCGAACTCGCCCAGCGGCGTGCGGGCCTCGAAGTCCTTGATGACGTCCGTGGCCGGGTCGGACGCGTCCCCCTGCGGCGCGGTCGTCCACGCGATCGGCTCCCCGCCGGCGGCCGCGACCTCGTCGTGCAGCGACCGGTCGGCCAGCACCCGGACGGCGTGGCCGCGGCGGCGGAGCGCGCGGACGACCGAGAGGGCCGGCGGCACGGCGCCGCCGCCCGCCCACAGCGCGAACAGGAAGTTCCTACTCATCGTCTCCCTTTCGCGGGTCGATCGAGGCCACCAGGTCCCGCATGGCGCGTTCGGCGTCCCGGCGCGGCAGCCCGAGGTCGCGCCGCCACAGCTTCCACAGGTAGACGTCCGTGGCGGCGTGGTGCAGGGCCAGCGCGTGCTCGCGGGCGGGGCCGCCGGCCGGAAGCCGGTCGGCGAAGACCCGCCCCAGCCACTCCCGGTGCTGGGCGCGCGCATGCGCGGCCGCGCGGGCGAGCGCGGGCACGCGGTCGATCTGCGCGATCCACAGCACGTTGGCGTCGCCGTGCCGCTCGTAGTCCTCGAACAGCACGGCGACGATCGCGGCCACGTCGCCGGCCGGGGCCTCGCGGGCGTCCGCCGTCCGCGCGGCCACCAGGTCGGCGACGGCCTCGGCGAGCCCGTCCTTGCCGTCGAAGTGGTTGACGATGGTCTGCACCGACACGCCCGCCTCGTCCGCGATGTGCTGCAGCGTCACGTCGTCGTACCAGCGCCGCGCCCACAGCCCGATCGCCGCCTCCGTGATCCGCGCCCGCGTGGCCTCCATCGCCGCGGCACGGGCGCCCATCCGGTACGGACGCCTCCCAGGGTTTTCCATGGACCAATGTCTATATTCAATTGATGGACCAGTCAAACCGAATCCGCTGTCCCGGCACCTCCGTGGATCGTGGTGGGGCGGAAAGACAGGGGCCCTGCCGGCCAAACCGGTGCCCGGTAGCCGCCGCCGTCCCGTCAGCGCCCGCGCGGGCGCCCGGCCCGGCGGCGGCGGTGGTAGGCGTAGGTGACGGCGCCGAGCAGCGGGCCCCACAGCACGAGCGGCGCGTAGCACAGGTAGAAGAACGCGGCCTCCCAACCCCCCTGCTTGGAGGGGAAGTTGTCGGGCAACGGCTCGCCCTGAAGGGTGATACCCATGAACTGCCCCACGACGGCGTGGGTCCACAGCACCGTCAGGACGATCGCGCCGAGCGCCCCCGGGACGACGGCGGCCATCGGCGGCACGTTCCGCCCGCCCACCAGCGGGAACCAGCGGGGGAACCGCTCTCCCCACGTGGCGACCAGCCCGACCGCGGTGAACGCGAGCAGCTCCGAGAAGATTGACAGGAAGACGACGTACACGCGTTCGCCGCCCCCGATCTCCCCCATTCCGTGTTCGTGGCCGAAGGCGATGGGGAGCCGCCAGATGCCGGACGGCAGCACGACGAGCGGCACCGCGAGGGCCGCGGTCCGCGCCCAGCGGGGGACGCCGTCGGCGGGGGCGTGCGCGGCCCGCCACGCGGTGCGGAGCCGTCCGGGCGGCGCGGGCGGATCGGTCAGGGCGGTCATCGGTGTTTCCTCCGGTCGGGCGGGCCGGGTGCCCGCTCCCCTTCGAAGATCGCAACCGTGCGCGGCCGAGGTCGCCACCCGCCGGAGGGAGCCGGATCCCCCGCCCGGGGGAACCGCGATCAAGAACAGGCGCCCTCTTCCTGCATGAACGCCCGTCATGAGGGAACCTCATGTTCCAGACCCGTCCCCGGCACCCCCCAGAAGGGCAGGCACGGATCATGGACATGAGCGGTGTGACCTGGCGAAAGAGCTCCTACAGCGGCCCGAACGGCGGCAACTGCGTCGAACTGGCGGCGCTTCCCGGCGCCGTCGGCGTCCGCGACAGCAAGGACCCGGACGGCCCCGTCCTGCTCCTGTCCCCCGCCGCCCTCCGCGCCGCACTCCGCGAGGACGCCGCGCAGCCCGGTTAGGGTCCGTCCGGACTCGCCCACCGGACGGGACGGGCGCGGTGCCGGGCTCGCGCCGGACGCCGCGCCCGCCGGTCCGGTCGCCCGGCGGGCACCGGACCGGCGGAGACCCGCTCAGGAAGCGCCGCGGACCAGGTCGTGGACGGCCTCGCTCATCGTCACCGGATCGACCTCGCCCAGGGGGACGGCGTTCTCCGGCGCGGCCGCCGGGGCGGGCCCCGCCCACAGGGCGCCGATCCTCTGGTCCGCCCCGTCGCCGTGCATGTAGTGGACCAGCCCGGGGGTCAGGTTCGCGACGACGTACAGGCCCGCGGGGTCGCGGCGCGCGAGCCAGCCGCCCGCGAACTCTCCGTCGGCGGTCACGGACTCCCAGCGTCCCTGCGAGTGCCCCTTCGCCTTGCCGTAGGGAAGCACGAGCCCCTCCGTCCGGGTGAGGACGCGCGCCCCGCGCTCGGCGTCCGTGAGCCGGTGCACGGGACGTCCGAGCTGCTCGAACGGCTGCAGGATCTCGTAGTCGGTGAACAGTTCGGCCCACGCGTCGAGGTCGTCGAGCAGGACCGGGTGGGCGATGCCGATGCGCGCGCCGGGCGCGGGGACGAACGGGTCGTCGTGGACGTCGGCGTAGGTGCGGTCCTCGGCGACGCGGAAGGCGGCGCCGTCGTCGGTGATCCACACGAGCCGCCGGGTGATGTGCCCCAGCAGCGGATGCGAGACGAACAGGTCGCGGAAGTCGTCCGGCGTCCAGGTCCGCCGGACGATCATCGCGGTCTCGAGGCGCCTGATCTCCTGCCCGGCGATCGTCCGCAGGTCCTTCTTGAGGCCGGTGAACAGGGCGTGCGCGGCCGGGGCGAGCGCCGGATCGTCCTTCGGGCCGGGCTTGGGCGCGCTCTTGCGGATCTTCCCGTTCGGTTCGGCGACGAGCGGGACGAGCTGCTCGTCGAACGTCACGGTGAAGCGGCGCGGCCCGTAGTCGAGGACGAGCGTGCCCCGGTCGTCGAGGCCGAAGTCCGGGACGGCCCGGTCGGCGAGGGCCTCGGGGGTGACGCCGCGCGCGGCGGCGATCTCGTCGATCTTGCGGGCCGCGCGGGCCTTGAGCCCCTTGTACTTTCCGCGGCGCGTCAGCTCGAACAGGTGGGTGAGGGCGACGTCGGAGCCGATCGCCGCGAGGACGTCCAACGCGGCGGCGGCGCGGGCGGTGGCGCCCTCGCCCGGCCAGCGCCGGATCAGCGGGCTGAGCCGCCGCACCGTCGTGTCGTCCCCGATGAGGCCGAGCTGCGCCATCGCCCACTTGTGCCGGGTGGGTGCGCCGTACGCGTACCAGCGCTGGAACAGCGCCCACGAGAACTCGGCCAGGGAGTGCCGGTCGCAGCGGCGGCGGACGTCCGCGACCTCGGGGGCGCCCGCGGCGAGCAGGTCCAGCAGGCGCCCGGTCGCGGGCTCGGGCAGGGCCCGGTCGCCGTCGCGCGTGCGGATCTGCGGGAGCCGCGCCGGGTCGGCCCAGCGGGTCTTCGCGCCGCGGGACGGCCGGCCCGTGAGCGCGGCGGGCAGGTCGCCCGTGACCGGGACGGGCGGGGCCGGAGCCAGCGCCGCGAGCGACGGCTCGGCCAGGGCCGGGTCGGCGTACAGCAGGTCGCGCAGCAGCCCGGCCACGCGCAGCCCCCGGGTCGTCCCGTCGTCCGCCGACGGGGCCAGCGCCCGGACCGCGAGCGCCGGGTACCGGCCGGCCGCCTCCAACAGCGCGGCGCCGCCGCCCTTCTCGCCGATGCCGTCGAGCAGGACGGGGAAGATCCGCTCGTCGGGGATCTCCAGCAGGGCGCGCACCAGGATCGGGCGGGTCTCGTCGGCGTCGTTCCGGAAGCGGCGGCGGAGCGACAACTCGAACAGCGGGAGCGCGTCCGCACCCGGACCGTCGAGCAGCGTGCCGACCAGGCCGGGCGACACCGTCATCCAGTCGGCGCGGGCGACGTGCGCGGCGGTGGACATCGACGCGAGCACGTGGTCCTGGCCGAGGACCTGCCGGCGTGCCCGGTCGGCGAACGACTCGTCCGTCCAGCGCGTCTCGGTCGGAAGGAGGTAGGACGCCGTGCGCCGCCGCTGGGGGTCGCCGCGGTGCGCCGCCACGCGGGCGACGGCGTCGCGGTACTCGTCCCCGGGGGCCGCCGCGAGCAGCGTGCGGAGCCGCTTGACCACCCGGTCGTCGGCGATCCACCGGCCCGTGGGGCGACGGTCCTCGTCGCCGATCCGCCGGATCTCGCCGCGCCATCCTCGGGGCCGCTCCCCCGTGTAGGCGTGGACGACGGCGCGGATAACGCCGACCGAACCGGGTTCCACCCGAACCGGCACCGGTCCGGGCTGGACGGACGACGCCTCCGTGACCGCGCACGCGGCGAACGCGAGCCCGTGGTCGAGCACCCAGGCGTCCAGGAACGACGGGGCGTCGACGCCGCCGAGATACCGCACCGCGACCGCCGCGACCGCCGCGGCGCCCACCGGGTCGGGCTCGCCGTCCAGCCACGCCCGGACGGCTTCGCCGAGTTCGGGATCGGTGCGCTCGTGCTCCGCCATCTCCGCGGCGATCGGGCGGGCCTCGCGCTCCCGCTCCCGCGCCGACCGCGCGGCGTCCTCGTCCGGAACGGCCGTCGGCCCGGCGGCGCCGCCCCGTCGCGGATGGATGTGCTCGCGCCACTCGACCGGAACGCTGATCTCGACCATGGCACTGAAAGCTAACGGCGGGCGCCGACAATCCGCCGCACATAGGATTCCCGGGTGGACGAAACGGTCATCACGGTTCGGGATCTCACAGTCGAACTGGGCGGCACGCGCATCCTGCACGGCTTCGACCTCGACGTGCGGGCGGGCGAGTGGGTCTCGATCATGGGGGCGAACGGCGCCGGGAAGTCGACGCTGCTGCGCTGCCTGGCGGGCCTGCAACGCCCCGCCGCCGGGGAGGTGACCGTCTTCGGGCGGCCGCCGGTGGACGAGCCCGCGTTCTGGCGCGACGTCGTCCACGTCGCCGACGAACCGGCCTGGTACCCGTGGCTGTCGGTGCGCGAGCACATCGACCTGATGCGGGCCGTGCACGACGAGGCCCGCCTCGACACCGACACGGCGCTCGAGCTGTTCGAGCTGACCGGACGGGACGACGTGGCGCCGCCGCGGCTCTCGACCGGGCAGCGGCAGCGGCTCGCGCTGGCGATGGGCCTGGTCCGGCCGAGCCGGATGCTCCTGCTGGACGAACCGGAACGCGGCCTCGACCTCGACTTCCGCGACCGGCTCAAGGAGATCTTCGTCGCGTACGCCGTGGCGGGCGGCACGCTGGTGATGGCGACCCACGACGACGACCTCGCCTGGGCCACCCGCCGGCTGACCCTGGACGCCGCCGGATGAGCGGCGTGCGGGACGCCCGGGCGTACCTGCGGGCGCACGGCCGGACGTCCGCGGACTGGACGGACCGGTACACGCGGGCCGCCGCGGCCCTGTTCGCGGCGGCGCTGCTCGGCGGGACCGTCGACGCGGCGCTGCCGTCCGCCGCGCGGGACGCGGACCCGGCGCAGGCGGGCGCCGGGCTCGCCCTCCTCGCGCTGGCCTACGCCGGGTTCCTCACCCTCGCCCGCAGGCTGGGGCCGGTCGCGCTGCCGCCCGCCGACGCGCGGTGGCTGCTGCTCTCGCCGCTCCCCCGCCGCGGCGTGCTCGCCCGGAGCGCGACCGTCCTGCTGCTGATCGCGGTCGCGGGCGGCGCCGCCCTGGGCGTGGCGCTGCTCGCGGTCCTCGGCCTGCCCGGGCACGCACCGGCGGCCCTCCTCGGCGCGGTGCTGCTGGGCGTCGCGGCGACCACCGGCGGGACGGCGACGGCCGTGCTCGCCCAGGCGTCGCCGCCCTGGGACGTGTGGCTGCAGACGCTGATCGCGGGGAGCGTGCTCGCCGCCGTGGTCGCGCTGGTGCTCGGCCACGCGCCCGGCCGCGGGCCGCTCACCGCCGTCGCCGATCCCCCGCCGCCGCTCGCCCTCGCCGCGGCCTGCGCGGCCGCGCTGCTGCTCCGGCTCGCGTGGCGGGCGCTCGACCGCGTTCCCGCGCGCTCGATCCTGGACGCCTCCACCCGCGCGGGACACGTGGCCGCGGCGGCGGCCGTCCTCGATCCCGACGCGCTGACGTCGATCGCCGAGGAGGCCCACTGGCGGGGACGGGCGTTGCGCTCCCGCCCGTGGCCGGTGCGGGCGACCCGCGCGGCGGCCATCGCCTGGACCGACTGGCGCAGGCTGGCGCGCCGTCCGGGCCGGTTGGGCGTGCTGCTCGCGTCCGCCGCGCTGACCGCGCTGGCCGTCGCGGCCGGCGC
>NZ_JBHTJA010000173.1:0-9161 GCF_042675525.1 Actinomadura sediminis | reverse complement strand
GCCCCCGCAGCCGCGCGGCGCGCGCCAGGCCGGAGGAGCAGCGGCGCGGCGACGAGCGCCACCGCGGCCGGGACCGCGAGCGCCGCCAGCGCGGGACCGCGCGAGCGCGGCTCCGCCAGCAGCGCCGCCAACCCGATCGCGGTGTACGCCGACGTCGTGATCACTCCGCCCGCCAGGATCACCGCGGTCGCCAGCCGGGCGGGCGCGCCGCCGCGCCGGAACTGCCGGAACGTGTAGACGACGCTCACCGCCGGGCCCGCCGGCAGGGTCGTGGACAGCGCGTTCCCCGCGTAGGTGATCGCGAAGGCGCGGCGCAGCGACATCCGCAGCCCGCCGACCCGCAGCAGCCGCCGCTGCAGCCGGGCGAACGCGCCCATCGACCCCGCCCCGCCCGCCACGACCAGCGCCAGCCAGAACGGGTCGGCCCGCTCCACGGCGGCCAGCAGCGCGCCGGGGTCCGGGAGCCGGTCGCGGTTCAGGACGAGCACCGCGACGGCGCCCAGCGCCAGCGCCCACTGGACGGCGGCGCCCGCGCGCCGCCACCGCGCACGGGGACGCTCCGCGACCGCTCGCTCCATGCCCGCTCACCCCGCAAGATCGTTCTACGGTGCGAACCTACGGTCGGTGTCGGACATTCCCGGGTGGCCGGGTCCGGAACCGGACCCGGCCGCCCGCGAACGCGCGTCCGGCCACCGGGGAACGTGTTCAGGGACGGTTCGTCGGGTTCACCGCGTCCGACTCGGCGGGGCCGTCCCGGTCGGGCCAGCGCTCGTCCTCGCCCTCCCGGGCGGCCTGCTCGTCGTACTCGGCGACGCTCAGCCCGTCCCGGTCCTGGTCCGGCTCCTCGATGACGTGGTCCGCGGGCGGGTCCTGGACGTACTGCTCGGTCAGGGCGACCTCCTCGGCCTGCTCGTCGTCGCCCATGTCGTCCATGTCCGCGCGGAAATCTCTGTCCTCTCCAGGGTTGCGCTGCCTCATGCCCCACGGTGTGCCCGCAGCCCGGCGCCCTATGCGGACGGGCGGTCCCGGACGGCGACGAGCCCGCCGATCACCCCGACGAACGCGGTGCCGTCCGGGCCGATCGTCACCGGCGCCCAGTTGTTGTCGAACCACTTGCCCGTGCCCGTCAGCACCTTGTAGACCGTCCGGCCGGTGTGGACGTCGATCGCCGTCAGGTACCACGCGTCGACGAGGTCGCGGCGCGGCTCCTTCGTGTACACGTAGAGCAGCCCGGCCGGCACCGACACCTTCGGGACGGTCGACGGCGAGCGCTCCGCGCTCGTCCAGACGGTGCGGCAGCCCGCACCGTCGGCGTCGACGTCCACGCGGGCGAGGCCGCCGGTCGACGAGCCGCCCGGCGGCAGCTCGAAGAAGTTGCGGTAGCCGTGGTTGTTCTCGATGAACAGGCTGTTCCCGTACCCGACGAGCGAGTTGTCGGTCGCGCTCCGCCCGCTCCCGAACACCGGCTCCGTGCAGACGAGGCCGCCGTCGTCGCGCCGCCGCACGACCACGTTCATCCGGTCGTCGGCGTTGTCGGTGATCGCCACGTAGTCGTCGCCGAGCAGCGTGGGCGTCGTCCCCGACCCCTGGTCGATCTGCCCCGGCTTGCGGCCCGAACCCCGGTCGTAGGGCTCGCGCCAGACCGTCCGCGGCATGCCGGACCCGTCCGCCCGCATCGCGTACAGCGCGTGGTCGGACACGATCGAGACGCCGTCCTCGCCGGCGGCGAACGAGTTCTGGATCTGCTCGCCGCCCGCCAGCCGCGTCACCCGCACCGTCCCGGTCTCCGGATCGACCGTGCCGATGCGCCCGCCGCGCGTGACCCACCAGATGAGGCCCGTCCAGTCCGGCCCGACCGCGGTGATCGGGTCGCACTCGCCCTTCGGCCACGGGTTCGTCCACGTCGCGCAGTCGTGCGGCAGGTACGGGCTCAGGTCCCAGTCGTCGACGACCTCGAACCGCCACCGCCCGTCCGGGCCCTTCTCGTGCGCGAACCGGCGCAGGTGGAACTCCGAGTCGGCGAGCACCGCGCGGTCCTGCGGGTCGAGGTAGTAGTACGCCCCGCCCGACGTGTCCGTCATGACCTTGTCCAGGCTCAGCGAGAACACCGCCTCCACCGTGGACGGACGCGGCGGCAACTGGAACGTCGCGACGTCCTTCAGCGTCTCCGGGTCGATCAGCCGCAGCATGAAGTTCTGCCCGCGCGTGCACTGCGCGACGATCAGCCCGCTCCTCTCCGCGAACGTGACCGTCGAGCACAGGCCCGGCAGCCCCCCGCCCTTGGCCTCGTCCAGCACCTCCGGGTTCCGGCCCAGCGGCCCCGAGAACGGGTACGTGTCCGACGCGTAGCCGTCCGCGTGCATGGACGACTTCCCGGTCGGGCCCATGTGCGGGTGCGCGGGTATCGGCTCGCCGGGCAGCGGCCGCGGCGTCGCCGGACCGCCGACGAACCCGGGGACGAGCCCGGTGCCGGGCCCGTCCGGGATGGTGTCGGCACCGGCCGCGGCCGGCGGCACCGCCGCCAGCGCCGCCGCCAGCGCGACGGGCAGCACGGCGGCGAGCAGGGATCTGCGCATCGGGCAACTCCTCGTCAGGACGTCGCCCCGTTCGCGCCGCCGGGGACGTTCACCGCATCGTCAATGTGATCGTTCCCGGCGCCCGGATGGTTACCATCCCCCCATGGCCGTAAAAGCAGTGATCTTCGACTGGGGCGGCACGCTCACCCCCTGGCACGACATCGACCTCGGCGACATGTGGCGCGCGATCTGCACCGCCCACCTGCCCGCCGACGACGTCGAGAAGGCCGCCGCCGCGCTGCTGCGGGCGGAACTGGAACTGTGGCGGCGCGGCGAGGAGCAGCAGCGCAGCGCCACCCTCGCCGAGGTGTTCGAGCTCGCCGGCATCGGGCCGGAGCTCACCGGGGCGCTCCTGGAGACCCACTTCGAGACCTGGACCCCGCACACCCTCACCGACCCCGCCGTCCCCGGCCTGTTCCGCGCCCTCCGCGACCGCGGCATCAAGGTCGGCGTCCTGTCCAACACCATGTGCGGGCGCGACTGGCACGAGCGCGTCTTCGCCCGTGACGACGTCCTCGACCTCCTCGACGGCGCCGTCTACTCCAGCGAGATCCCGTGGACCAAGCCGCACGCCGAGGCGTTCCGCGCCGCGATGGACGCCGTCGGCGTCACCGACCCCGCGTCCTGCGTCTTCGTCGGCGACCGCCCCTACGACGACATCCACGGGGCCAAGTCGCTCGGGCTCCGGGCCGTCCAGATCCACCACCAGACGACCCACGCGTTCACCCGGCCCGGCCTCGCGCCCCCCGACGCGCTCATACACGACCTCGGCGAGCTGCTGCCGCACGTGGACGCGTGGTGACCTAGGGCTTCGCGGCAACGATCAGATCCCGGGAGATCGCCTGGTCGACGCGGTGGCGGAACCGCAGGTACGGCTCGGAGTCCGCCACCCGCAGGCCGCTCCCCGCGAGGATCGCGGCGAGCTCCTCGCGGCGCCCCACGAAGGTGTTCCACGAGATGCCGATCGCCCCGCCGGGCCGCAGCAGCCGCGACCACTCCGGGACCGCCGCGGCCAGCAGCTCCACCGGGCTCCGCGACAGCTCCTGCCGCCGCCCGGGCCGGCCGCCCTTCGGACGGCTCGCGTGCTGGACGCCGTACGGCGCGTCCGTCACGATCAGGTCGAACGCCGCCGGCTTGAAGAACCGCCCGGCCTGCAGCGAATCGGCGTTCACCACCGTGACGCCGATCGTCTCGCCGCTCTTGTAGAGCTCCTTCGTCGCCCCGAGCGTCACGTCCAGGCGCCGCGCCACCACCGACTTCTCGCGCCGGACGTTCGACACCTCCGCCCGGTGCTTCACCCGGTTGTTGCGCAGCCACGTCTTGATGAACGCCGCGTACGCGTCGAAGTCCTTGGCGTCGAGGTCGATCCCCGCGGCGTCGAACCCGTACATCATCGCCTGGTTCAGCGTCGTGCCCCGCCCGCACATCGGGTCCAGCACCCGCGGCCGCCCGGTCACCAGGTCCATGGGGGAGTCGGTGGCCATCGCCGTCACGTTCAGAAGCAGCTTCGTGAAGTGCTCGTTCGTCTTCCCCGAGTACTTCTGGATCGTCAGCAGGTCGCTGCCGAACAGGTCGAGCGGCTCCACCGTCACGGGCCTCAGCAGGCCGCCGTCCCGGAGCTCGAACAGCGCGTACAGCGACGACAGGTTCGACAGCAGCCGCACGTCCGCCGGGCCCAGCTCGTCCGCCTCGAACGTCACGTAGGCGACGCCGCCGATCGTCGTCTCGCCGATGTCGCGGATCCGCCCGCCCAGCGCCCGCTCGCCGAACACCGCGAGCTCGGCGCGCACCAGTTCGGCGGCGGCCTGCGAATAGACCCGGTTGTGCGAAGGGGAGACGAGAAGGCCGTACGCGGTCATTCGAACGACCTTAACAGCGCGGGCTCGCCGCCCGGGCCGCGCGAGCCCGCGCCGCGACGGCGAGCCCGCTCCGGAGCCCGGCCGATCAGCCGGTGCCGATGCGGCGGCGCTTCGGGCGGGCCGTGCGCGGACGGGCCGACGGCAGGTCGGGCGCCTGGACGACGCGGCCCTCGACCGTCGGGATCTCGCCGGTGGAGTCGCCGGTGGAGTCACCGGACGGGGCGCCCGCCGGGGCGGCGTCCCGCCCGCCTCCGCCCGGGGCGTCCAGCGCCGCGGGCCCGGCGGCCGGGGCCTCCAGTGGCTGGAGGTCGGGCAGGTGGCGCGACGCGGCGTTCAGCAGTTCGGCGACGCGGCTCTTCAGGCTGGCCAGATCGGCGCGGGCCACGTCGGCCTGCGCCTGGGCGCGGCGGGCGTTGCGGCGGGCCTCGTCCCGCTCGGCGGCCAGCCGGTTCAGCTGCTCATGGTAGGCGGCCCGAAGCTCGTCGAGTGCGCTCGAAGCGCCGTTGTGCGGAGTGGTCATGCTCTTCTGGGCTCCTCCCCCGAGTGGTCCAGTGGCAGACAGTGCAACGCCCGGCCAGGGCCGGTTGGTTCCCCGTAGTGCGGAAGATCACTCACCGATCGCCGGGGACGGGACGCGGCGCCAGGGCCGCGTCCGGCAGACCGGGGAACGCGTCCGCCGGCGCCGCCGTCCCCGCGCGGGCCCGCCAGCGCGCGGCCCGCCCCGCCGCCCGCAGCGCCCCGTCGGCCGCGAAGACCCGCAGGTCCGGGGAGGACGCCCCCGCCAGCGCGACGTAGGGCGGGACCACGCCGTCCTCCAGCGCCGCCGCGAGCCGGGCGGCGCCGCGGGCGTCCGTCGCCCGCACCGGCAGCTCGTAGGCGGGCGCGGCGGCGACCGGATCCGCGGTCATGATCGACAGCAGCGCGTCGCGCCGCGACCGGTGGCCCTCCCACATCCGCTTGGCGGTGGCGCGCAGGTCGCCGGTCAGCCGCCCGCCGAGCACCCCGTACCCGTACACGGCCGCGTGCTCGGCGGCCAGCGCGTCCTGCAGTCCGGGCGCGCCGGACTCGCCCGGGACGGCCGCCGGTTCGCCCGGGATCGTCCGTGCGTGCCCGGCCTCGCACGCCGCGATGCTCGCGAAGAGCTGGGCGAGCCCCGGCTCGACCTTCGCCGTGTCGGCGGCGCGCGCCACGGCCGCCTCGCCCTCCGCCCGGCGCAGCGCGGCGAGCGCCGCGCCCCAGCCGGGCGGGACGGGCCGGGCGGTGGCGGACGGGATCCGGCCGCCCTCGTGCCGCCGGTCGCCCGACCCCGGCACGTAGTGGTCCCTCAGCACCCTCAGGTGCTCGCGGTGCCGCGCCAGGACGGGATCGATCTCCCCGGCGAGGCCGGGGACCGCGGCGCGGGCCGCCTCGTACGACGCGATGAGGTCCTGCTCGGCGGCGATGGCGCGCACCAGCGCGGGCATCCCGCGGGCCGGCGCCGCGGCCTCGGCGGCGCACCCCGCCACCGTTCCGGACAGCAGCGGCAGGACGAGCGCGGCCGCGCCCCCGAGCAGCGCCCGGCGCCGCACGCCGCCGCGCGGTGCGGGCGGCACGGGCGGTACGGCCTGTGGCAAGGCGGTCTCCTCACCCGGTGGTGGGGGCGGTCGGCGCGCAGGGTGGCGCGCACCGCCGGGCGGACAGGGGAGGCCCGCGGGGTCCGGTCGTCCGGACGCCGCCGGGCGGGCCGGTACCAGCATTTCACATCCGCCGCGCCGGTGACCTGTCCGAAAGACCGCTGCGGTCTCCGGCTGTCGATAGTCTTGAAGGGTCGGCGGACACACGGTGACATCAGGACAACACGAGGAGGGGCCATGAGCGTCGAGTCCCGCGGCGGCCCGGCCCGCGGGGGCCGCCCCGGCAGGGGCCGCGCCCATGGGGACCGCGAGCGGAGCGGCCGGGAGCGGCGCCCCGACGCCGCGGCGCGCCCGTCCCGCGACGTCGCCGCCGCCGAGCTGCGGCGGCTGCTCGAGCCGGCCGTCGCCGAGGCCGGTTTCGACCTCGAGGACATCGACGTCCGCCCGGCGGGCCGGCGCCGGCTCGTCAAGGTCGTCGTGGACGCCGACGGCGGCGTCGGGCTCGACGACATCGCGGTGCTGAGCGAGACGGCCTCCGCGCTGCTCGACGGCTCCGACGTCATGGGCGCCTCCCCGTACGTGCTCGAGGTGACCTCGCCCGGCGTCGACCGACCCCTCACCGAGCCGCGGCACTGGCGCCGCGCCGTCGGCCGGCTGGTCGTCGCGCCGCTGACCGAGGGCGGGCAGATCGAGGGCCGCGTGGTGGCGGCCGACGACGAGACCGTCGAGATCGAGGTCGCCGAGCCGCGCCGGAAGAAGGGAGCCGGCGCGGGCGGCGGCGGTACGTCCGCTGGGTCGAAGACCACCGGGCCGGGCGTCCGGCGGCGCCGGTTCGGCCTCGGCGAGCTGGGGCGCGGCCGCGTCCAGGTGGAGTTCAAGGCTCCTCCGCCCGGGGCGGCCGAGGAATCGCGTTCACCGGCTGAGCCGGACTAGAGGGGGGAACCTCGTGGACATCGACATGACCGCCCTGCGGGGCCTGGAGAGCGAGAAGGACATCTCGCTCGACGTGGCCGTGAAGGCCATCGAAGACGCCCTGCTGATCGCCTACCACCGCACCGAGGGCGCGGCGCCCCGGGCCCGCGTCGAACTCGACCGCACCACCGGTCACGTCACCGTCTGGGCCACCGAGACCGACGAGGAGGGCACCGCCCTCCGCGAGTACGACGACACCCCGACCGGATTCGGGCGGATCGCCGCGACCACCGCCAAGCAGGTCATCCTGCAGCGGTTGCGCGACGCCGAGGACGAGCTGACGTTCGGCGAGTACGCGGGCCGCGAGGGCGACATCGTGAGCGGCATCATCCAGCAGGGCAAGGACCCGCGGAACGTGCTGGTCGACCTCGGCAAGATCGAGGCGGTGCTGCCGCCGCAGGAGCAGGTGCCGGGGGAGCGGTACGGGCACGGCGAGCGCCTGCGCGCCTACGTCGTCCAGGTCCGCAAGGGCCACCGCGGCCCGTCGGTGCAGCTCTCGCGCACCCACCCCAACCTGGTGCGCAAGCTGTTCGCGCTGGAGGTCCCGGAGATCGCCGACGGGACGGTCGAGATCGCGGCGATCGCCCGGGAGGCGGGGCACCGCACCAAGATCGCCGTGCGGTCGCGCAAGCCGGGGGTGAACGCCAAGGGGGCCTGTATCGGCCCGATGGGCGGGCGCGTCCGCAACGTGATGACCGAGCTGCACGGCGAGAAGATCGACATCGTGGACTGGTCGGAGGACCCGGCCGAGTTCGTCGGGAATGCCCTGTCGCCGGCGCGTGTTTCGAGTGTCGAGGTCGTCGACGCGGACGCCCGGGTCGCCCGGGTGATCGTGCCCGACTACCAGCTTTCGCTGGCCATCGGCAAGGAAGGGCAGAACGCCCGGCTCGCGGCGCGGCTCACCGGCTGGCGGATCGACATCCGGTCCGACACCGAGCCGGCCGAGGCCGCCGGAGGCGCCGACCCCCGGGAACGGGGGCAGGGACGGCCGCAGGACGGCCGCGGCGAAGCGCGTGCGCAAACGCCCCCCAAGGCCGCCGGGCCCGGCGGATCCGGACCTTCTACGTCAGGAGACCATGCGACAGGTCCCGCCGACGCTTCGGCGCGGTAGACTCTTGAAGAGCGGCCGGGCGGTCCCTACGCGTACGTGTGTGGGTTGCCGGGTCCGCACGGCCAAGTCCGACCTGCTCCGCCTGGTGGTGGTCGAGGACGTGATCGTCCCCGATCCGCGCGGGCGGATGCCGGGACGGGGCGCGCATCTGCACCCCGATCCCGGCTGCCTCGAGCTCGCAGAGCGACGTCGGGCGTTCCCCAGGGCGTTCCGCCTTCAGGGGCCGCTCGACGCCGGTGTGCTGCGGGCGCGGGTTGCGGAGCGGGCCGCGCAGCAGCAGGATGTCTGAATGTCATGGCCGAACGGTAAGCGACGTCTAGTCGGGAAGCAGGTCGAGATTGCTATGAGCGCTCGATGAGCACGCCGCGATGAGTACGGCAAGTTAGCGACGGTCCGGAGGCCGCACCCCCGGACCGAGTAGGGAGTGCAGTGGCCAAGGTCCGGGTATACGAGCTCGCCAAGGAGTTCGGAGTAGAGAGCAAGGTCGTCATGGCCAAGCTCCAGGAGATGGGCGAGTTCGTCCGTTCGGCGTCCTCCACGATCGAGGCGCCGGTCGTACGCAGGCTTACCGAAGCCTTCCAGAATGGTTCTTCCTCCAAGCAGGGGGACAAGCGCGTCGCGTCGAAGAAGCCTTCGGGGCCGCGCCCGTCCGCGCCGCGTCCGGGTCCGCCCGGCGGCGACGGACGTTCCCAGGGTCCGCGTCCGGGCCCCCGTCCGGCCCCCGGCGGCTCCGGTGGCCAGGGCGCACCGCGCCCGCCCGCGCCCAAGCCCGGCCCCGCCGGTGCGGGCGCGCCCAAGCCCGGCCCGCGCCCGCCGGTCCCGCCGGCGCCGAGCCAGCAGGTACCGAGCCAGCAGGGGCCCGGCCAGGAGACGCCGAGCCAGGAGGTGCCGCCTCCGGCGGCCGCGCAGGGCCCGAGCGCCCCGCCGGCCGGTGAGCGCACCGACCGCGGCGAGCGTCACGGCGGCGGGGGCGGCGGACGTCCCGGCGGCGGGGGCCCGAAGCCGGGTCCCCGCGCGCCCAAGCCGGGCC
>NZ_JBHTJA010000172.1:0-9298 GCF_042675525.1 Actinomadura sediminis | reverse complement strand
GGTACTGCATGGGAGACTGTGTGGGAGAGTAGGACGCCGCCGGACCTTTTTTGCAGGAAGGCCTCACCGTTTATGGTGGGGCCTTTCTCATTTTGTGGGCTTACGAGCGTGAGGCGGGGCCGTCATCGCTGCGTGCGACGTCCGGGAGCGGGCTCGGTGAGGGCCTGGACGAGTCGGGCGACCAGGGCACGGGTCTGTTCGAAGGACGCCTCGCTCAGGGCGGGCGAGCGGACCACCGACCGCATGACGCCCATGCCGAGCAGCAGTGCGCCGATCAGCTCGGCGCGGAGTTCGGCGTCCGCGCCGTTGAGGCGCTCGGCGAAGTCTTGGAGGTAGTCCCCGCAGACCCGGGTACGAAGCTGTTCGCGCACCCCGGGGTTCCCCGAGGAACGCAGCATCACCAGGAGCGGATGTTCGCCGTCGAACTCCTGCCAGTCGCCGAAGACGACATCGCGGAGCAACTGGTCGGTGATGTGGGGGAGCGGACGGTACGGGTCGGCGGCGAGGCCGGACGGGACGTCGACGTGGACGGCTTCGGCGTAGAGCTTCTCCTTCGAGCCGAAGTACCGGGAGATGAGCGCCGGGTCGACGCCGACGTCGCCGGCGATCTCGCGGATGCCGGTGCCGTCGAACCCCTGCCGGGAGAAGCGCAACCGGGCGGCGTCGAGGAGGGCGGTGCGGGTCGCGGCACGGTTCCGGCGGCGCGGCGTCGAGTCTGCGGCATCCGTCATGGAGTCACCATAAGTCATCAGATGTTGACTTGGCGAGAATGGGCTGCCTACGCTCAATGTCATCGGTCGATGACTTGGGGAGTGTCATGCGGACGTACGTGATCACCGGCGGGACGGACGGCATGGGCAAGGGCCTCGCCCTGCGGTTCCTCGGCCGCGGGGACCGGGTGATCGCCGTGGCGAGCGGCGAGGTGAAGGGACGCGCGCTGCTGGACGAGGCGGAGCGCGCGGGGGCCGGGGAGCGGGCCTCGTTCGTCCGGGCGGATCTCAGCACGCTCGCGGGGATGCGGAAGGTCGTCGACGAGGTGGCGGCGACGTCCGGTGCGGTGGACGGGCTGGTCTTCGGCGCGCAGCGGTTCCGGCCTCGGCGGGAGGAGACCGAGGACGGCCTGGAGTTCACCTTCGCGCTGGCGTACCTCAGCCGGTACGTGATCGGCCACGGGCTCCTGGACCTGCTGGAGCGGGCCGAGGCGCCCGCCATCATGAACATCGCCGGCCCGGGCGGCCTCCCCGGCAAGATCTACTGGGACGACCTGCAGTTGCGCGACGGGTACAGGGGGATGCGCGCGTCCATGCAGGCGTCGCGGTGCAACGATCTGCTCGGCGTCGCTTTCCCGGACCTGTATCCCGGCGCACGCACCCGTTACGTCCTGTACAACCCCGGGTTCGTCCGGACGGGTATGGCGGATCCGCTGCCCCTTCCGCAGCGGATTCTGACCAGGACGCTGGGGAAGGTGTTCGCGCAGCCGGTGGGCAAGGCGATCGGGCCGATCGCCCGGCTGCTGGACGAGCCGCCCGACGAGGCGGTGTCGGCGTTCGTGCGCGGCAGGGCGCTCGCGCTCAAGGGGGAGGACTTCGACCCCGATCGTGCGCGGCGGCTGCACAAGGTGACGTCCGGGCTCGTCGGGGACTGACGGGCGGGGCGCGGTCGGCACCGGGGAACGCCCCGTCCCGGGAACGCGGGGCCTCCCCCGGTGCCGGCGCGGGTTCGCGCCGGGGTTATGCCTTGAGGAACGTTGTGATGGGGCCGGTGAGCGACTCGGGGGGTGCGTCGTGGCCGACGCCCTCCAGGATCTCGACGCGCGCGTCCGGGATGATCTCGGCGAGGCGGACGGCCGTGTCGCGGAAGAACGGGGCGCTGCCGTCGCCCGCCAGGACGAGCGTGGGCGTGGTGACGGCGCGGGCCGCGTCCCGCGGGAGGACGCCGTCCTCGCCCACGACCGCGTGGTCGTAGGGCATGGTGGGGGCGAGCGCCTGCATGCCGGGGTCGGCGCCGACGCCGGCGGCCATCTCGTCCGGCATGCCGGTCGCCGCCATGAACATCTTGACGGCGTCGGCGCGGCGGTCGTCGGCGATGGCGGCCCGGACGCCGTCGGCGAGCGAGCGGGCGCGGGTGCGGCTCTCCTCGTCGTCGGCGCCGTACGGGGGCTCGTGCAGGACGAGCCGGTCGATCGGCAGCCCGGCGGCGGCGGCCCGCAGGGCGAGCGCGGCGCCGGACGAGACGCCGTAGCAGCAGGCCGTGCCGCCCGCGGCGGCGATGAGGGCCGCGATGTCCTCGACCTCGCGTTCCGGGGCGTAGGGGGCGGTGTCGCCGCTGTCGCCGCGGCCCCGGCGGTCGTAGTTGAAGACGGTGAAGTGCTCGGCGAGGGACTTCGCCAGGTCGCCGGTGGTGCGGCGGTCGCAGAACATGCCGCCGACCAGGACGAGCGGCGGGCCGTCGCCGAGACGGTCGTAGGCGATGCGGGTGCCGTCTGCGGAGGTCACGTGTTCGGTCATGACCATAGGAGACCGGACGGGCGGCGGAAATTCATCGGAACGCGGGAAGGCCCGGCCGGGTCCGGCCGGGCCTTCGCGGGGGAGGAGTCAGCAGGGGGTGTTCTTCCACCAGTACTCGCCGTAGTGGCCGCCCCAGTTGACGCAGCTGTCGGTCACCTTGACGGGGCCGGCGTAGTACTTGTACCGGCCGGTGTCGCCGCGGAGCGTGCCCGGGCCGCCCTCGACCCAGGCGTTGATCGACACGTTGTTCCCGACGGAGCCGCCGGTCTTGAACGTGACGACACAGGCGGTGTTGCCGTTGCGGAGCAGGTAGACGCGGGCGTTGGGGCCCTCGCCGATGGCGGCGGAGGCACGGATGGTGTATCCGCTGCCGCAGACGCCCTCGGGGGTGTAGGCGTGCGCGGTGCCGGTCATGCCGATCGAGGCGGTGAGTGCCGCGGCGACGCCGATGGTGGCGGCGGCCGTGCGCTTGACCTTCGTCATGTCGTCTCGCTTCCTCCGCGGCCCGTGCCGCGGAGCCTCCATGCAAGATCGACTTTGTGGCCGTGGCGGCTCGCCCGGAGGTCGCATAGATGATCTAGAAGTTGACGGGGTGTCGCCGCAGGTCCGGCGTCACACCAGGTGGACTTCGACGCCGGCGTCGCGGAGGCGGGCGACCGCCGGGGCGGGGGCCGTCCGGTCGGTGACGACGCGTCGAGTCCGGTGACGGGGCAGACGAGGCCGAGGCCGGTCCGGCCGAACTCGGCGGCGTCGCGGACGGCGACGGTGCGGCGGGCGGCGGTCTCGGCGCGCTTGACGGGGACCTCGTCGAGATCGTGGACGGTGAGGACGTCGGTGTCGACGCGGAGGGACGCCGGGACGCCTCGGTGAGCGGCCCGTGAACGCGAGCGCGCCGGGCGTGGTGAGTCCCCGGGGACCAGGAGGCGGACGTCCGGGGCGCCGGAGAGGGCGTTCGCGGGATGCATGTCGAGGGGGACGACGGTGAGGCGGCGGGCGGCGAGGGTGCGGGCGATCGTGAGGGTGGTCGTGCCGCGGCCGAGTTCTGGGACGACGCCTGCGGCCGCCTCGGCGTGCGGGCGGAGGTGCTCGCCACTGGGGCCGCCGGGCCCCGGACGGCCGCCGTGGTCGATGCGGCGGCCGTCCGGGGGCGTCCGGTCAGGAGGCGGCGAGGTGGGGGTAGAGGCGGCTCGGGTCCTCGGCCAGGGCGGCCTTGACCTGTGCGCTCGCGTCGTCGACGAGCACCTCGAGCCTGCCCTCCTCGATGCCGTCCAGCCCGGCGCGGGCGACGTCGGCCGGGTCGAGGAGGTCGCCGTCGAAGCCCGCCATCATGTCGGTGGCGGCGCCGCCGAGGTGCATGCCGGTGACCTGCGTGCCCTGGGCGGCGAGTTCGAGGCGGACGCCGTTGGTCAGGCTCCACTGCGCGGCCTTCGCGGCGCTGTAGGCGTTGGCCCCGTCGTGGGAGAGCCACGACAGCACCGACAGGACGTTCAGGATCGCCCCGCCCGCGGGCGCGAGCACGGGGGCGAAGGCGCGGATCATCTCGAGCGTCCCGTAGAAGTGCGTGTCCATCTCGCGGCGGATGTTCTCCGGGTCGCCGGTGAGCAGGTTCGTGTACGTGGCGATGCCGGCGTTGTTGATCAGGAGGGTGACGTCCGGGGCGGCCTCGGCGGCGGCCCGGACGGACGCGGGGTCGGTGATGTCGAGCCGCAGCGGTTCGGCGCCCGGCAGGTCGATGAGCTCGGGGCGGCGGGCCGTCGCGTAGACCTTCGCGGCGCCGCGCTCGATCAGCTGCTGGACGAAGTGCCGCCCGATCCCGCGGTTGGAACCGGTGACGAGGGCGGTGGATCCGGCGATCTTCATGGGTGTTCCTCGGTGTCGGCGGGGCGCGGTGCGCGCCCGTTCGCCGCTACGCTAAAACTTGACGTTGACGTCAAAGGCAAGTGGTTGTGGCGGGACTCACGCCGGAGGTGGCGATGCGCATCGGGGAGCTGGCGGAGCGGGCGGGCGTGAGCACGCGGGCCCTGCGGTACTACGAGGAGCAAGGGCTGCTGGAGCCGGAGCGCAGCCCGGGCGGGCAGCGGACGTACCCGGACGGCGCGGTCGACCGGGTGCGGATGATCCGGCAGCTCTACGCGGCGGGCCTGCCGAGCAGGTCGATCGTCCCGCTGGTGCCGTGCATGGTGACGGGCCGGGCGACGCCCGAGCTGCTCGACCGGCTCGCGGCGGAACGGGACCGCATCGACGGGCAGATCCGCGAGCTCACCGCCGCCCGGGAGCGCCTCGACGAGGTGATCGCGCAGGCGGCCGAGAGCGTGCACAAGCCCTGCAGGACCGCGTGACGCCGTCCTGTCCGGCGGGTCAGATCTCCCCGCCGGACAGGACGGCGTCGGCGTCCACGATCCGGTACGCGTAGCCCTGCTCGGCGAGGAACCGCTGCCGGTGGGCGGCGTAGTCCTGGTCGAGGGTGTCGCGGGCGACGACGGCGTAGAAGCGGGCGCCCTGGCCGTTCGCCTTCGGGCGCAGCAGGCGGCCGAGACGCTGGGCCTCCTCCTGCCGCGACCCGTAGGCGCCGGACACCTGGACGGCGACGGACGCCTCGGGCAGGTCGATCGAGAAGTTCGCGACCTTCGAGACGACCAGGACGTTCAGCTCGCCCGATCGGAACGCGTCGAAGAGCCGCTCGCGTTCGCGGATGCGGGTCTCGCCCTTGATGACGGGGGCGTCGAGGAGGGCGCCGAGCTCGTCGAGCTGGTCGATGTACTGGCCGATGACGAGGGTCTGCTCGCCGGCGTGCCGGTCGACGAGGGCCTTGACCAGCTTCGTCTTGGTGTCGGTGGTGGCGCAGAAGCGGTACCGCTCGTCGGGCTCGGCCGTGGCGTAGGCGAGGCGTTCGGAGTCGGTGAGGGTGACGCGGACCTCGACGCAGTCGGCGGGCGCGATCCAGCCCTGCGTCTCCATGTCCTTCCAGGGCGCGTCGTACCGTTTGGGGCCGATCAGGGAGAAGACGTCCCCTTCGCGGCCGTCCTCGCGGACGAGCGTGGCGGTGAGGCCGATGCGGCGGCGGGCCTGCAGGTCGGCGGTCATCCGGAAGATCGGCGCGGGCAGCAGGTGGACCTCGTCGTAGACGATCAGGCCCCAGTCGCGGGCGTCGAACAGTTCGAGGTGGGCGTAGGCGCCCTTCCGGCGGGTCGTCATGATCTGGTAGGTGGCGATCGTGACCGGCCGGATCTCCTTCTTCGTGCCGGTGTACTCGCCGATCTCGTCCTCGGTGAGGGACGTGCGGCGGATCAGCTCCTGCTTCCACTGGTGCGCCGACACGGTGTTGGTGACGAGGATCAGCGTGGTGGCCTTGGCGCGGGCCATGGCGGTGGCGCCGACGATCGTCTTCCCGGCGCCGCACGGCAGGACGACGACGCCCGAGCCGCCGTGCCAGAACGCATCGGCGGCGTCCCGCTGGTAGGAGCGCAGCGCCCAGCCGTCCTCGGCGAGCTCGATGGGGTGGGCCTCGCCGTCGACGTAGCCCGCGAGGTCCTCGGCGGGCCAGCCGAGCTTCAGCAGGGCCTGCTTGAGGGCGCCGCGCTCGCTCGGGTGGACGATGACCGCGTCGTCGCCGACGCGGTCGCCGAGCATCCCCTTGATCTTCTTCGCCCGGAGGACCTCCTCGAGGACGGACCGGTCGGACGACGACAGGACCAGCCCGTGCTCCGGGTGCTTCTCCAGGCGGAGCCGTCCGTACCGGGCCATCGTGTCGGCGACGTCGACGAGCAGCGCGTGCGGAACGGGGTAGCGGGAGAACTTCAGCAGGGTGTCGACGACCTGTTCGGCGTCGTGCCCGGCGGCGCGGGCGTTCCACAGCGCGAGGGGCGTCACGCGGTAGGTGTGGACGTGCTCGGGCGCCCGTTCGAGTTCGGCGAACGGGGCGATCTCCTTGCGGCACGCGTCGGCCAGGTCGTGGTCGACCTCGAGCAGCAGGGTCTTGTCGGACTGGACGATGAGCGGACCGTCGGACACAGGTAAGCAGCCCCCGTCGGGATTCGTGGCTCGGATGGCGGGTGTCCCGCCGATGCACGGTACCCGAGGCGCGGCGGACCCGTAGGCACAACGAACGCGGACCGTGCGTGTCTTCCCGGGTCAGGCGCCGGTGGCGGCGAGGACGGACGTGAGCAGGCCGGGGAAGCGGGCCTCGAGGTCGTCGCGGCGGAGGGAGAGCAGGTTCTCCCGGCCGGACGGGCGCTGCCAGATGACGCCGCTGTCGCGGAGCACCTTCCAGTGGTGGGTGAGCGTCGACTTGGAGACGTCGTCCAGGATGACGCCGCAGGACTGCTCGCCGCCGTCGGCGAGGACCCGGACGATGCGGAGCCGGAGCGGGTTGCCGAGCGCGGACAGGACGTTCTCCAGCAGGATCTGCTCGCGCTCGGGGTGCTGAGCGATCACGGGGGACAGCCTACGCGACCGTACGACTGTTCGTAAGTTGACGAACAGTTCGACTGTACGTATGTTCTCGAACTGTTCGACGGTCGTCGGATCTTTCGTCCCCCTGCTGAGAGGTCGTCCAGACACATGACGTCCATGGCCGTGCGCCGACCCGGCTGGGCCCTCGCCCTGCTGGCGACGGCGCAGCTCATCTACTCGCTCGACATCAACATCGTCTACGTGGCGCTGCCCGAACTGGCCGCCGACCTCGGCTTCTCCGAGCAGACCCGGCAGTGGGTCGTGAGCGCCTACGTGGTGTTCGCGGGCGGCTTCCTGCTGCTCGGCGGGCGCGCGGCCGACCTGCTCGGACGCCGCCGCGTGTTCGTCCTCGCGCTCTCCCTCTACGCGCTGTCGTCACTGGCCGGGGGCCTCGCGGACACGCAGGCCGTGATCGTCGCCGCCCGCGCCGTGCAGGGGATCGGCGGCGCGCTGCTGCTGCCGGCCACCCTCGCGCTGCTCGCCACGCTGTTCGAGGAGGGGCCGCGGCGCAACCGGGCCCTCGCCGTCTGGGGCGGCGCCGGCGCGAGCGGCCTCACGATCGGCGCGCTGCTCGGCGGGGTGCTCACGCAGGCGTTCGGCTGGCCCGCGGTGTTCTACGTGAACGTCCCGCTGGCCGGGGCCGTCGCCGCCGCCGCGCTGCTGGTGATCCCGCGGGACGAGCGGGCCGGGACGTCCCGGCGGTTCGACCTCCCGGGCGCGCTGACCGTGACGGCGGGCGCGACGCTGCTCGTGTTCGGGCTCGTCCAGGGCCCGGAGCTCGGCTGGACGGAACCGGCCGTCCTCGGCGCGTTCGTCGCCGCGGCGGCGGGCCTCGTCGCGTTCGCGGTGATCGAGTCCCGGAGCGCCGACCCGCTCCTGCCGTTCGCGATGCTGCGGAACCGGAGCCTGGTCGTCGGCGTGACCGTCACGTTCGTGTTCATGGGGACGTTCGGGGCGCTGCCGTACTTCCTGACCGTGCTGTTCCAGAACGTCCACGGCTTCACCGCGCTGGAGGCGGGCCTCGCGTTCCTCGTGCCGTCCGCCGCGATCGCGTCCGGCACCCAGTTCGGCGCGCGGCTCGTCGGCCGGTTCGGGGCGCGGCGGACGCTCGTCGCCGGGTTCGCCGTCGGGGTGATCGGGACCGTGGCCCTCGCCCCCGCGTTCGGCGTCGGCGCGGCGTTCACGACGGCCGTGCCGGGCCTGGTGGTGTCCGGAGTCGGCCAGGGGATCGTGTGGACGGCGATGTGGATCGCCGCGTCCACGGGCGTCGCGCCCGAACGGCAGGGCGTCGCGAACGGGACGGCGTCGATGACGCTGAACCTCGGGAACGCGATCGGCATCGCCGTCCTCACCGTCGTCGCGAACGCCGGGACCGGCGGCCGCACCGGCGACCTGCTCCGCGCGGCGGTCGCGGACGGCGGCCGCACCGCGGTGCTGCTCGCCGCCGGGGGCATGGCCGCCGGGCTCGCGGTGTCGCTCGCCCTGCGCGTCCCCGCCCGGACGTCACCGCCGGCGCGGGTCCCCGATCAGATGCCTTCGTCGGGGTAGTACGGGTCGGGGTCGGAGCCGACGTCGGCCGCGATGAGCAGGGCGATCACGATGATGGCGAGCACGGTCGTCACGCCGAAGATCACCCAGCTCCAGATCGTGAGGCTGCGCGCCGACTCGGGCTGCTTCTCGATCCGCTGGATCGCCAGCGCGCCGGTGATGATGCCGGGGATCGCGAGCACGTTGCAGCACGACACGACCGCCAGGCTGTTGCAGACCAGCGCGATGATCGCGCTGGTCATGTTCGCGGGCCGGTGCGGCACCCCCGGCGGGCCGTACCCGGGCGCGGACCCGTAGCCGGGCGCGGACCCATAGCCGGGACCGTAGCCGTAGGACTGCCCGTACGCGCCGTTCGGATCCCAGCCCTGGGACGAGCCGTGGGGCGAGTCCCAGCCCGACGGCGGAGTACCTCCGTATCCGCTCACGCGGCCCTCCCTGTGCGATTCCCCGGCCCGCCGCGGCCGGATGAACCAACCTACCGGCAATACGGGACATTCAGTTGGATGCCGGAATCCCCACCCGGGTTCCGGAGGGAGAGAAAAAGCACGGCCTCCAGGCGCAGAGCGCCTTCCGGCCGCGCTTGGATGACCGCCCCGCTTTCGGTGGTGTGGCCGGGGCCGTTGCCGGGGGTGGGGCCATCTCGGGCGCGTTCGGGCCGTGCTTGGGTCACGGCCCTGCTCCTGGTGGTGTGGCCGGGGTCGTTGCGGGGGGTGGGGCCATCTCGGGCGCGTTCGGGCCGTGCTTGGGTCACGGCCCTGCTCCTGGTGGTGTGGCCGGGGTCGTTGCGGGGG
>NZ_JBHTJA010000171.1:0-9241 GCF_042675525.1 Actinomadura sediminis | reverse complement strand
CGCTCGGCCGGCGACCTGCTCGCCGCGCCCGCCGGCAGCGCCGTCGCCCGCACCGCCCGCGAACTGGCCGTCCGCGCCGCGGCCCGCACCGCGGCCGCCGCCATCGAAGCGATCATGGTGGAGCTGCTGCGCGAGTCCGTCAAGCTCGCCATGAAGGAGCGGCTGCGCGGCATGGTCTGGGACGTCGCCCGCGACGTCGTCGTCGACACCATGAAGACCACCTGGACCACCGCCACCCGCCCCGCGCCCGGCGACGCGCCGGGTTCCGGGCCGTCCCGGCCCCGGCCGGTCGTGGTCGAGAGCATCGTCGAACCCGACGGCCCGCACCCCGATGCCGCGCCCGCCGCCGAGCGGGGGGACGAGCCCGGCGGCGACCCGTGGGCCGCCGCGACCGGCCGGTAGCCCCGCCGGGTAGCGCCGCCGTCTGAGAACTCCATGAGAACCGCCGGTCCGGGGCCGGGCCCCTGACCGGCGCCGGTCACCGTGTGCACATGAGGGCCGGCCCGCCGGATCCGGCCCCCGCCCCGCCCGCGGACACGCGCCAGGGCGAGACGGCCCCACGGCGGCCCCGGCCGGGCACGACCGGCGCGCGGCGCCCCACGACCCGCCATATCCGCCGGACGGGACGGCTGACGCTGCGCGCCCGCCTGGCGCTGCTCACCGCGATCGCCGTCGCCCTCCCGTCGCCGCCTGCGCCGCCGCGTCCTGGACGATCACCCGCGCCCAGTCCGCGCGGAGCCTCCCGGCTCCGGGCTGGGCCTGTCGATCGTCGCCCGGTCCGTCGCCGACAGCGGCGGGACGGTCGCCCGCGTCCGCCTCCCCGGAACCGCCGACCCGCCGCCCTGCCCCCCTTCCGCCGTCTACCGTCGAACACGCCGGACGTACTCCGCCCGCAACCGGGAACGACGGCAACCGGACCCGACGACGAAGCAGGAGGACCACGATGGCCGACACCCTCGACGACGCAGCCGTCGCCGAACGGCTCAGCGCACTGCCCGACTGGACCCGCGACGGCGACGCCATCCGCCGCCAGGTGCGCGCCGCGACCTTCCTGGACGGCATCGACCTGGTCACCCGCGTCGCGCGCGCCGCCGAGGCCGCCGACCACCACCCCGACATCGACATCCGCTGGCGCACCCTCACCTTCACCCTCACCACCCACAGCGCCGGGGGCCTCACCGTCAAGGACTTCGACCTGGCCGCCCGCATCGACGGCCTCGCCGCCCGCGCCGCCGGCGACGGCCCGCACGAGTGACCGGCGTCCCGGCCCCGCCCGTCCAGGTCGCGGTGTGCGGGCCCGCCGACTGCGGCCCCCGCGAACACGACGACGCACGCGAACTCGGGCGGCTCCTCGCCGCCCGGGGCGCCGTCGTCGTGTGCGGCGGCCACGGCGGCGTCATGGCCGCCGTCGCCGCCGGGGCCCGCACCGCGGGCGGCACCGTCATCGGCGTCCTGCCCGGCGACGACCGCGCCGGCGCCGACCCCCACCTGACCGCGGCGCTGCCCACCGGCCTCGGCCAGGGCCGCAACGCCCTGATCGTCGACTCCGCCGACGCCGTCATCGCCGTCGGCGGATCCTGGGGGACGCTGTCGGAGATCGCCCTCGCCATGCGGCGCGGCCGCGTCCCCGTCGTCCAGCTCGGCGGCTGGCGCGTCCACGACGAGCACGGCGACCCGGTCGGCGGCGTCCGGCACGCCCGCGACCCCGCCGACGCGATCGCCCGCACCGGCCTGTGGCCGCCGGACTGACCCCGCCGCGCGTCAGTGCGCGGAGAACCCGCCGTCCACGAACAGCGACTGCCCCGTCACCTGCGCCGCCGACGGGCTCGCCAGGAACACCGCGGCGCCCGCGAAGTCCTCGGCCAGCCCGTTCCGGCCCGTCATCGTGCGGGCCGCCAGCGCCCGCACGCGCTCCGGGTCCGACGACAGACGCGCGTTCAGCGGCGTCATCACGAACCCCGGCACCAGCGTGTTCGCCGTGACGCCCCGGCCCGACCACGCCTCGGCCTGCGACCGCGCCAGCGCCACCAGCCCCGCCTTCGACACCCCGTACGCGCCGCTGCTCACGAACGCGCGGAACGCCTGCTGCGACGCGATGTGGATGAGCCGCCCGAATCCCCGCTCCGCCATCACGGGACCGAACCGCTGCCCGAGCAGGAACGGCGCCTCCAGGTTCACCGCCATCGTCGCGTCCCACACCTCCCGGCCCAGCTCGTCCATCGGCGGCCGCAGATTGATCCCGGCCGCGCTCACCACGATGTCGGGCTCGCCGAACACCGCCGCCGCCTCCTCGGCCGCCCGCGCCACCTCCGCCCGCGACCCCAGATCGGCGCTGACCCGCGCCGCCCGGCACCCCTGCCCGCGCAACTCCCGGACGGTGCCGTCCAGCTCGCCCTCGCGGCGCGCCACGACCACCACCGCCGCGCCCGCCCGGCCCAGCGCGCCCGCGATCGCCCGCCCGATCCCCGAACTGCCGCCGGTCACCACCGCGACCCGCCCCACCAGCGAGAACAGCGTGGTCAGATAGGGGGCGGGGGAGGGCTGCTCGCTCATCCCCTCAGCCTAGGGCCACGCCCGCCCTCGCCGCCGCCGCACCGACCGATCCGCCCCCGCGGCGACGCGATGCCGCGGGGTGCGGACCCCGGCCGGACCGTCCGGACGCCGTGCCCTGCGGGCCCGCCCGTGCCCGTGCTCGCCCGTTCGTTCGGGCGGGCGCGGCAGGCAGGACCGGGGGCGTCCGCGGTCCCGCCCTACCCGCCGCCGGCCCGATTCCCGACACGTTCCCGGTCCGCGCCGCTTTCCCGGTCGGCGGGGCGCCGTTCGTTCCCGCGCCGGTCCCCGCCCAGACGGCCCCGGTCGCCTCGGCCGCTCCGGTCGGTCCGCCGTTCGTCCGGCGGCCCCTCGCCCGGTGGGCGGGTGCCCGTGCCGTCCCGGCGGGCGTCGTCCTCGGCGTGCCGCCGCTTGCGGCGGGACACCTCCCTGGCCGCGACGCCCACCGCGATCAGCAGCGGCCCCCAGAACTTCGCCGACGCCAGAAGCGCCTGGACCCACCACGGCGCCGAGACGTCCGGCAGGTCGATGTCGGGCCACGGGACGTCCGGCAGCGGCAGGTCCGGCGGGTCCACGTCCGGCAACGAGACCTCGGGCAGGTCCACGTGCGGCCACGGGACCAGCCCCACCAGCATCCGGACCAGCACGCCCAGCCCCAGCAGCGGAAACAGCACCTTGCCCGCCGCCACCACCACGTGCCGCGACGCGTACAGCACCGGGTGCGCCCGTGCCAGCGCCTCCCGGCGGGCCGCCCTCGTCCCCTCCGGCGGCGTGAACGGGACCCCCTTGCGGGCCGTCTCAGCCGCGGGTTCGTCGCCGTCCTCGGCGCCCTCCCGGTCCCCGCCGCGAGGGACGAGTTCGCATCGCGCGGCCTGCCCGTCGACCAGCCCCACCGCGTCGAACACCGCACGAACCGCCGCGTCCCCGAACGGCACCGTCACGGGATTGAACCCCGACGCCTCACCGGCGGGCACACCGTCCACGTACAGGCGCACGGTCCTTCGCCGGCCGTCGCGGCGCGTCTCGGCCTCCAGCAGGCGGCCGTCGTGCTCCAGCGCCCAGCGGCCCACCGGCGCGCCCTTCAGCGAGATTCCCCCAGTCATGCCTCCAGTCTCCGCACCGCCGGGGGCCGCGCCATCCCTCCAAGGGCGACCGCGCATAGACCAAAGTCGACGGCCGCGCGGACCACGGCCGTTCGCGCGCCATGGCCTCCTCTGGGTACGGAGCCGGACGTCCGGGCGTCCCGCAGTGGGGACGCGGCGAAGCCGGCGGCGGCGCGCTCCCGGCCGGTGCCGCCTCCCGGGCGCGCCGAGCGGATGCGCGGGGCCCTCGCCGGACGGTCGCCGGGGGGCGGCGGAACCGGCGGCCGTCAGTCGGCGAAGCGCCAGCGGGACGCGCCGAACGGCTCGGCCGTCGCCACGCCGAACGCCGTGCGCAGCCGCAGCCGGTACACGTGCCACGGCGGCGGGCCCGCGCTCTGCGCGCTGAACGGGGCGGTCAGCGCGTCGCCGTCCACCCGCGCGGGCCAGCCGCCGTCCCGGTATCCGGCCGCGACCGGCTCGAGCACCGCCGCGTCGGTCACCCGCTCCGCCACGCCCTCCAGGACCAGGTCCGCTCCCGGCACCCGCACCGAGAGTGTGCACGCCGGGTTCGCCGCCAGGTTGCGGGACTTGCGGGTGCCCGGGCCGCTGGTGAAGTACACCTCACCGTCGTGCCACAACGCCCCCACGCCCGCCGCGTGCGGGCGGCCGTCGGGACGGACGGTGCCCAGGAACACCGGCGTCTCCATCTTCGGCAGCGCCGCCACGAGCGCGTCGCGGGCGGTGCGCCACTCCAGGGGGCCGCCGCCGTAGATGTCGAGGTCGGCCGTCTCGACGGGTTCGCGTTCGGTCATCGTCTCCTCCTTCGCCGCAGGGGCGTCACGGGTATGGACACGGCCGCCGCCGCCAACTCATCGCTCCGCCCACTGAAAGAGGACAGGAAGCGGCCTCATTCGGCGGCATACTGGCGGGCGTGACCGACACGACCTCCGGACGCCTCCTGCGGCTGCTGTCGCTCCTGCAGACCCGCCGCACCTGGACCGGCCCCGAACTGCGCGAACGGCTCGGCGTCAGCGCCCGCACGGTCCGCCGCGACGTGGAGCGGCTCCGCGACCTCGGATACCCGGTGCACGCCGACCTCGGCGCGGCCGGCGGCTACCGGCTGGAGGCCGGCGCCGCCATGCCGCCGCTGCTGCTGGACGACGAGGAGGCCGTCGCGATCGCCGTCGGGCTGCGCGGCGCGGCCGGGGGAGCCGTCGAGGGGATCGGCGAGGCGTCGGTGCGGGCCCTGGCCAAGCTGGAGCAGGTCCTGCCGGACCGGCTGCGGCGCCGCGTGACCGCCCTGCACACCGCCACCACCCCGCTGACGGGCCCGCCCGCCGGGCCCACCGTCGATCCCGCCGCGCTGGCCGTGCTCGCCGCCGCCTGCCGCGACCACGAGCGCGTCCGCTTCACCTACCGCGCGCCCGGCGCGCCCGGCGCGCCCGGCGCCTCCGGCGAGACCGGGCGGCTGGTGGAGCCGCACGGGCTGGTGTCCGCGGGCCGCCGCTGGTACCTGGTCGCCTACGACACCGGACGCGCGGACTGGCGCACCTTCCGCGTCGACCGCATGGCCGCCCCGCGCCCCACCGGCGTCCGGACGCCGCCGCGGCCGCTGCCCGCCGCCGACGCCGCCGACTTCGTCACCCGCTCGCTGGCCCGGCGAAGGCCGGTCCGGCGGGCCGTGCTGACGGTGCACGCCTCCGCCGCCGAGCTGGCCGACCGGTTCCGCGTCACCGGCGAGGAGATCGAACCCGTCGACGACCGCACCTGCACGGTCCGCACCGCCCCGGACTCCCTGGAATGGACGGCGCTGCGCATCGCGTTCCTGGACCTGGACTTCGAGGTGCGCGAGCCGCCCGAGCTCGCCGAGCGCCTCGCCGCCCTCGCCGCCCGCCTGTCGCGCGCCGCCGGAACACCGCCCGCGGCGCCCTGAGCGCGAGCCGCGGGCGGAGGCGCCGCCGGGGCGTCGCGGGCCCATGAGCGACGATGGCGGCATGAGCATCTCAGTCCGCGAGGCGCAGCGGGAGTTCACCGCCGACGTCGCCTACCTCAACACCGCCACCTACGGGCTGCCGCCGCGCGCCGCCCACGAGGCCGTCCTGGCCGCCGAACGCGACCGGGCCGCCGGGCTGATGACCGCCACCGGCCCCGACGCGTCGGTCGCCCGCTCCCGCGAGGCGTTCGCCCGGATCGCGGGGGTCCCCGCGTCCCGGGTCGCCTGCGGCGCGCAGGTGTCGTACTTCGTCGGGCTGGTCGCCGCGTCCCTGCCCGACGGCGCCCGCGTGCTGGTCGCCGAGGGCGACTTCACCTCGCTGCTGTTCCCGTTCCTCGCCCGCCCCGGCCTGGACGTGCGGGCCGTCCCCCTCGAAACGATCGTCGACCGGATCGACGACCGCACCGACGTCGTCGCGGTGTCGGCGGTGCAGTCCGCCGACGGCCGCATCGTCCCCATGGACGGCCTGATCGGCGCGGCCCGCGCGCACGGCGCCCGCGTCCTGCTGGACGCCACGCAGGCGATCGGGTGGCTGCCGGTGCCCGCCGACCGCGTCGACTGGCTGGTGTGCGGGGGGTACAAGTGGCTGCTGGGCCCGCGCGGCACCGCGTTCCTCGCCGGCACCGAGGAGGCGCTGGCCGCCCTCCCGCCGGTCGGGGCGAGCTGGTACGGCGGCGCCGACATCTGGGATTCGATCTACGGGACGCCGCTGCGGCTGGCCGCCGACGCCCGCCGCTTCGACCTGTCCCCGGCGTGGGCGAGCTGGGTGGGGCACGCCCCGGCGCTGGAACTGCTCGAACGCGTCGGGACCCCCGCGATCCACACGCACGACGTCGCGCTCGCCCGCCGGTTCCAGGCCGCGCTGGGCCTGCCGCCGGGCGACTCGGCGATCGTGTCGGTGCCCGTCCCGGACGGCACCGCCGAGCGGCTGCGCGCCGCCGGGGTGATCGCGTCGGTGCGGGCGGGGCGGCTGCGCTGCTCGTTCCACCTGACCACCACCGAGGACGACGTCGACCGCGCCGCCGCGCTCCTCGCGCCCGTCCTGGACGCCGCATCGGGCGGCGCGGGCGGCGCGGTGCACGCCCCCTGACCGGTGTCCGCCCCGCACGGCGGGCCCGGCCGGTTCACAGTCCGGCGGAGGTGACGGCGGCGTCCCGGGGACGGCGCCGGACGGCGGCGGGAGATCTTACGAGTCGCTGACGAGGTGGCCCTACAGGCGGTTTCCCGCCCGCCGGGGCCGGTCCCGCGGCCTACGTTCGTCCGCATGAACGTACTGCTCACCGGGTCGGCCGGTTTCATCGGCTCGCACATCGCCGAGGCGCTGGAGGACGCGGGCCACCGCGTCCGCGGCCTCGACACGCGCCCCGGCACCGGCCCGGCCGGCGCCCCCGCCGACGTGCGGGACGCCGCCGCCGTCGCACGGCTGCTGCGGGGCACCGACGCCGTCTGCCACCAGGCCGCCAAGGTCGGCCTCGGCGTCGACGTCGCCGACCTGCCCGACTACACGTCGGTGAACGTGCAGGGCACCGCCGTCCTGCTCGCCGAGATGGCCCGCGCCGGGGTCGCGACGCTCGTCCTGGCGTCGTCGATGGTGGTGTACGGGGAGGGCGCCTACAGTTGCGGCCTGCACGGCCCCGTGCGGCCCGGGCCGCGCCCCGCGCGGGACCTGGACGCCGGGCGGTTCGAACCCGGCTGCCCCGGCTGCGGGCGCCCGCTCGTCCCCGGCGCCGTCGGCGAGGACGTCCCGCCCGACCCCCGCAACGTGTACGCCGACACCAAGCTCGCGCAGGAGCACCTGGCCGCGTCGTGGGCGCGCGCCACCGGCGGGTCGGCGGCGGCGCTGCGCTACCACAACGTGTACGGGCCGCGGATGCCCCGCGACACCCCCTACGCGGGCGTCGCGGCGCTCTTCCGGTCCAGGCTGCTGGACGGTCGCCCGCCGCTGGTGTTCGAGGACGGCGCGCAGCGCCGCGACTTCGTGCACGTCCGCGACGTCGCCCGCGCCAACGTCCTGGCGCTGGAGCGGCTCGCGGCGGGCCCGCCCGAACCCGGCGGGCTGCGCGCCTACAACATCGCCAGCGGCGAGCCGCGCACCGTCGGGGACATGGCCGCGGCGCTGGCGGACGCGCTGGGCGGCCCGGCGCCCGAGGTCACCGGCGGGTACCGGCTGGGGGACGTGCGGCACATCGTCGCGCGTCCCGACCGGGCCCGCCGCGAGCTGGGGTTCTCCCCGGCGGTGCGGTTCGCCGAGGGCATGGCCGAGTTCGCCGGGCGCCCCCCGGCGCCGGCGAAGGTCCCCGCCGGGAGGGCCGGATCGTGATCGACGTCGTCCTGCCCTGCCTGAACGAGGCGGAGGCGCTGCCGTGGGTGCTGGCGCGGATGCCCGCCGGGTTCCGGCCGCTGGTCGTCGACAACGCCTCCACCGACGGGTCGGCGCGCGTCGCCGCCGACCACGGCGCCCGGGTCGTGGCCGCCCCGGCCCGCGGGTTCGGCGCCGCCTGCCACGCCGGCCTGCTGGCCGCCACCGCCGACACCGTGTGCGTCATGGACGCCGACGCGTCCCTGGACCCCGCCGAGCTGCACCGGCTCGTCGCCGCCCTCAACGACCTGGAGGCGCCGGGCCGCCCGCCCGGGCTGGTGCTGGGACGGCGCCGCCCGACCGGGCGCGGGGCGTGGCCGCCGCACGCGCGGCTCGGCAACGCCGTCCTGGCCCGGTCGTTGAACCGGCGCGCCGGGACCCGGCTGCGCGACCTCGGCCCGCTGCGCGCCGCCCGCCGCGCCGCCCTGACCGGCCTGGACGTGCGCGACCGCCGGTTCGGGTACCCGCTGGAGACGGTGCTGCGCGCCGCCGCGGCCGGGTGGCGGATCACCGAGATCGACGTCGCCTACCGGCCCCGCACCGGCGAGTCGAAGGTGACCGGGACGCTCGGCGGGACGGTCCGCGCCGTCCGCGACATGCGGCGCGTCCTGGCGGAGACGGGCGCATGACCGCCGCCGATCTCCTGGTGATCGCCAAGGAGCCCGTGCCCGGCCGGGTCAAGACCCGCCTGACCCCCGCCTACACGCCCGCCGAGGCCGCCGAGCTGGCCGCGGCGGCGCTGGCCGACACCCTCGACGCGGTCGCCGCCGCCCCCGCAGGGCGCCGCACCCTCGTGCTGGACGGCGCGCCCGGCGCCTGGCTGCCCCCCGGCGTGGAGGTGATCCCGCAGCGCGGCGGCGGCCTGGACGAGCGGCTCGCCAACGCGTTCGCCGACGCGTTCGCCGGCGACGGCGCGGGGCGTCCGCTCGTCCTCATCGGGATGGACACCCCGCAGGTCACCCCCGCCCTGCTCGCCGCAGCGGCGGGGGCGCTGGACGGCCGCGACGCGGTGTTCGGGCCCGCCGCCGACGGCGGGTTCTGGCTGCTGGGGCTGCGCCGCCCCGACGCGCGGCTGCTGCGCGGCGTCCCCATGTCGCGGCCCGACACCGGCGCCGCCCAGCTCGCCCGCCTGCGCGGCGCCGGGCTGCGCGTCGCGACGCTGCCGGAACTGACCGACGTCGACACCCCGCGCGACGCGGCCGGCGGCGCCGCCGGGGGCGGCGCGCCGCGGTTCGCGGCGGCGGTGCGGCGCGTCGG
>NZ_JBHTJA010000170.1:0-9654 GCF_042675525.1 Actinomadura sediminis | reverse complement strand
ACTCCTCGTCCACCTCCGCCGCGAACGGAGCGATCTTCGCATCGGCCAGCTCGCGCACCGTGCTGCGCAGCAGCTCGTGCTCCTCCGACGGAGCGTAGGCGGGGAAGTCCATCGTGCCTCCACGTGTCGCGGCGAACGTTACTTTGACGATCAATATTTGGACGCCAAAGTAAGTGACCGGCAAGACCTCCGTCAAGGCGACGCGCGTCACGCCGGAGGGCGGCGCCGCGCACACCGGCCCGGCAAGGTCATCGGGTGCCGCCCAGAGGACTCGAACCTCTATACCCGGGGTAAGAGCCCGGTGTCCTTCCCATTGAACGAGAGCGGCGTGTTCTCGTATCGGACCGCACCCGGCGACCTAGCCCGGTTCTTCTCTCGGCCATTGAGACCTGTGCGGTGTGCACGGGCCCGGAAGGACCCGTCGTACCTCCACCAGGAATCGAACCTGGAATCTCCGCATTCGTAGTGCGGCGCTCTTTCCGTTGAGCCATGGAGGCGTGCTGCGTGGACCAGGCCGGACTCGAACCGGCAACCTTCCGCTTGCAAGGCGGACGCTCATCCAAATTGAGCTACAGGCCCATGTCGGTGCGGTTCACCCAAAGGGAGGCAATGAGAAAGGCCGCGGGAATGTCGTCCCGGCGGCCTCCGATCGAGCCGTTCCGGCTCTACAGGGAGGCTCCCGGCGAGGCCGCTCGGCGCACGGCGGCGGGGCGCGGACGTCGCTTGTCGGCGTTCATCTCGCGGCTCCCTTCTTCGCGTTCACGTGCGGTGCGTTGAATACAGAATGCGCGACGCGGGCCGCGGGCGCAACGGTTTTTCCCGCGGGCACGGAAAAGGCCGGGGAGGAGGTGCGGGCCCCCTCCCCGGCCGACGGTGACCGGTCCGGCGTCAGATTCCGCGGCGACGGGTCCGGGCCGAACGGCGGTGCGACGGCGCCAGCAGGCGCTGGAGCACCCGGAACGGCAGCGTGACGACGCTGATGATCGTGCCGATGACGGCGTTCAGCGCTGCACTGATGCGGCGCATGATCTCTCACTCCTTCGGTCTTCCGTTACCGTCTTGTTACCCACTCAGGGAGCGTTACACCGATTCGGCTAAAAAGACTTCGTGCCGATGACGACTGTGGCGTAAAGCTCGTCGCAGCGGGCGACCTCCGGCGCGAGGCCGCCGCGGGCGACCGCGTCCCGCGCGCCCGGCACCTGCCGCTCGCTCGTCTCGAACAGCAGCCGCCCGCCCGGGGCGAGCCAGCCGGACGCCTCCGCGGTCACGCGCCGCAGGACGGCGAGACCGTCCGCGCCGCCGTCGAGGGCGACGCGGGGTTCGTGGTCGCGCGCCTCCGGAGGCAGCAGCGCGACCTCGCCGGACGGAACGTACGGGACGTTGCAGAGCAGGACGTCGACGCGGCCGCGCAGGTCCGCGGGGAGAGCGTCGAACAGGTCGCCTTCGTGGACCCGGCCGCCGAGCGGCTCGACGTTGCGGCGGGCGCACCGCACCGACTCCGGTTCGACGTCGGCGGCGTGCAGTTCGTACCCGTCCACGCCGGCGGGGAGGTCGGCGGCGAGGGCGGTGACGAGGGCGGCGCCGAGCGCGCCCGAACCGCAGCACAGGTCCACGACGACGGGACGGGGCGGGGCCAGGGCGGCGGCCCGGCGGACGAGGAACTCGGTGCGGCGGCGCGGCACGAACACGCCGGGGGCGACGCCGACGCGCAGGCCGCAGAACTCGGCCCAGCCGACGACGTGCTCGAGGGGCAGGCCGCCGGCGCGCCGCTCGACCATGGCGTCCAGCTCGTGCGGAGTGCGGGCGGCGGCGTGGAGCATCCGCGACTCGTCCTCGGCGAAGACGCACCCGGCGGCGCGCAGGCGGGCCGCCACGGAATCGAAGGACGACGCGGAGAAAGAAGGAACGGGCATGGCGCCTTTCGGGACGCTGCGGGTGCCCCGGTCACGCTCGACCGGACGGAGGCACCCGGACTGATCGGACAGAAACGGGTCTCACCTCCTCCGGTGGTCACGGACGCGCGCCACGGTATCGGACGGCCGGGGCACCGGCGAAACGGGGCCAGAATGGAGGGTCGTCGGAGCACGGGAGGCCGCTTGTCCACGAACGCGGAGCTGCGGGCGAACTGCGCCCAGTGCCACGGCCTGTGCTGCGTCGCGCTGCCGTTCACGGCGTCGGCCGACTTCGCGGTCGACAAGCCCGCCGGACGGCCGTGCGCGAACCTCCTCGCCGACTCCCGCTGCGGCGTCCACGCGGACCTTCGCGGCCGCGGCTTCGCGGGCTGCACGGTCTTCGACTGCTTCGGGGCGGGGCAGAAGGTCTCTCAGGTCACCTTCGGCGGGCGCGACTGGCGGGAGGACGACGAGGCCGCACGGCGCATGTTCGCCGTGTTCCCGATCATGCGCGACCTCCACGAGGTGCTCTGGTACCTGGCGGAGGCGCTCGCCAGGCCCGAGGCGGCGCCCGTCCACGGCGAGCTGCGCCGCGTCCTGGACGAGGTCGAGGACCTCACGCGCGGCACGCCCGAGGAGGTCGCCGAGGCGGACGTGGCGGCGGTGCGGGGACGGGTCGGGCCGCTGCTGGCGCGCACCGGTGACCTGGTGCGGGCGGGCGTCCCGGGTCGCGGCCGCGACCATCGCGGCGCGGACCTCGCGGGCGCCCGGCTCCGGAACGCCGACCTGCGCGGCGCCCGCCTGCGCGGCGCGCTGCTCATCGCGGCCGACCTGCGCGGGGCGGACCTGCGGGCGGCCGACCTGCTCGGCGCGGACCTGCGGGACGCCGACCTGCGCGGCGCCGACTTGACGGGGTGCCTGTTCCTCACGCAGCCGCAACTGAACGCGGCGCGGGGCGACGCGGCGACGCGGACGCCCGCGGCGCTGCGGCGGCCCGCGCACTGGTGACCGCCCCGGCCGCCCGTTTGGGCCCCTGACCTGGGGGCATCTCCGCGGGGCACGTCGTTGAGGGGGCCACGTGGGGCGGGTCGATCGGTGGGGCACGGGGGTCGCGGCCGCGGTGCTGGCCGTCCTCGGCGGCGGGCTGCCCCTGCTGGACTCCGCGCTGGGCCGCGGCGGGCGCCCGCTGGACGCGGGAGCGGTGGTGGCGGTGGGGACGGAACGCGGGGGCGTCCGGCCGGTTCGGGTGGCGGTGCCGTCCGCGCGGTGGGTGCTCAGCGCGGAACGGTCGGCGCTGGCCACGAACGCGGCGCTGCTCAGCGGCGACGTGGTGGTGAACGTGGGGGCGGTGCTGCCGCTCGGTTCGGCCGACGCGCGCGACCTGTGGCACGGGCTCGGCCGGATCGTCGCGGCGGGCGGGGCCGCGCGGCTGCACGCCGATCCGGCGGCGTTCACGACGGCGGGCGGACTGACGGGCCTGACGGGACGGCTGAGCGGGCCGGGCCGCACCGGGCTGGCCGGGGTGTTCACGACCGGGACGGTCGGCGCCACGGTGACGGCGGCGGGGCCGCCCGAGGCGTTCCGGCGGCTCGCCGGTGAGATCGAGGCGATGGTGCGTTCCCTCACGATCGCGGCGGACCGGTGACGGGGCGCCCGGCGTTCTGGCTGTGGGCCGGGACGTGCGCGCTCGGCGGGTGGCTCGCGTTCGACACCGCGGGGGCGCTGGTGCGGGCGTTCCCGGCCGGCGCCCTCGCCGGGTTCGCGCTGCTCGCGCCGGCGCTCGTCCTCGGGGTGTGGGCGCTGCGGCGGACGCATCCGGTGCGGGTGCGCCCGCTCGGGGCGGCGCTGCTGGCGGTGGCGTGGGGCGGGCTGGCCGCGTTCGGGGTGGCGCTGCCCGCGAACGCGGCGTTCCTGGCGGTCCTCGGGCAGACGGCCGGGCCGGAGTTCGCCGCGGTGTGGGGCGCGACGATCGCGGCGCCGGTGAACGAGGAGCCGCTGAAGCTGCTGGGGGTCGTGGTCCTCGCGCTGGCCGTCCCGTCCGCGGTGCGCGGCCCCCTGGACGGGTGGGGCTACGGCGCGCTCGCCGGGCTGGGCTTCCAGATGTCGGAGAACTTCCTGTACGTCCTGAACACGATCCTGCTGACCGGGGCGACGCAGGACGCGGGCGCCGCGTTCGTCGCGTTCGCGGGGCGGGTCGTCGGCGGCGCCTGGTGGAGCCACTGGGCGATGACCGCCGTCGCGGGCGCGGGCCTGGGCCTGCTGCTGGGCCGCGCGTCCCGGACGAACGCGGCGTCGGCGGCGGGCGCGCTGCTGCTGGCGATGGTGCTGCACGCCTGGTGGGACGCGCCCGTCCTGCCGGGCGCGGAGCTGCTGCCGTTCAAGGGCCTGCCGATCCTGCTCGCCGCGATCGTGACGTACCGGCTGGCGCGGCGCGGCTATCTGGCGCGTTTCCGGCGGGCGGCGGACGCGGAGACCGCCGGGGGCGTCCTGCTGCCGGGCGAACGGCACGTGCTCACCTACGGCAGGTGGCGGCGGAAGGAGCGCTGGGACGTGCCGCCGGGCGAGCCGCGGCTGCTGCTCGCGCGCCTCCGCGCCGCCGAGCTGGACCTGCTCGAGGCCGGGCTCGGCGGCATCGAGCGGGACCCGGACGAGGCGGAGCGGCTGCGCGGCGACATCCGGGAGCTGCGGCTGCGCCTCGACGCGTCCTGGCGGCGGCCCGGGCCGGTGCGCGCCGTCCGGTGAACCGTTTGCGCGGGCGCGCCGTTTGCCCTCCTTCCGGCCGGGTACCGGCCCGTCGGGAATTCGCTCTCGGCCGGGGAGAAACTACAGATGGCGCAGCGGAAGGGCGGGTCGAAGGCCGAAAGGCTGGAGAACCTCACGTGGGGGGTCGATGATCGGCTGGGAACGGTCGAGTTCCTGAACCGCAACATCACCAAGGCGTTCCCGAAGCACTGGTCCTTCCTCCTCGGCGAGATCGCGCTCTACTCGTTCATCGTGCTGGTGATCACCGGCGTGTTCCTCACGCTGTTCTTCAAGCCGAGCGGCGCGGAGATCATCTACGAGGGCTCGTACACGAAGCTGCAGGGCGTGAAGATCAGCGAGGCGTACGCGTCGACGCTGCACATCACGTTCGACGTCCGCGGCGGGCTGCTGATGCGGCAGATCCACCACTGGGCCGCGAACATCTTCCTCGCGGCGATCGCGATCCACCTGCTGCGCATCTTCTTCACGGGCGCGTTCCGCAAGCCCCGGGAGATCAACTGGCTGATCGGCGTGACGCTGTTCGTGCTGGCGCTCGCGGAGGGGTTCGCGGGCTACTCGCTGCCGGACGACCTCCTGTCGGGCACCGGCCTGCGGATCATGGCGGGGATCGTGCAGTCGATCCCCGTGGTCGGGACGTACCTGGTCATGTTCATCTTCGGGGGCGAGTACCCGAGCACCGCCGAATTCATCCCCCGGCTGTTCACGGTGCACATCCTGCTGATCCCGGGCCTGCTGCTCGCGCTGATCACCGCGCACTTGATGATCCTCTGGCACCAGACGCACACCCAGTGGCCGGGCCGGGGGCGGCGGGAGCAGAAGGTCACCGGGGAGCCGACGTTCCCGGCGTTCGCCGCGCAGAGCGGGGCGTACTTCCTGTTCACCTTCGGGGTCCTGGCGCTGATGGGGGCGTTCTTCCAGATCAACCCCGTGTGGCTCTACGGGCCGTACGAGCCGGACGAGGTGTCGTTCGGCTCGCAGCCCGACTGGTACGTCGGGTTCCTGGAGGGCTCGCTGCGGATCATGCCGCGGCTCGAGACGACCCTGTGGGGGCACACGATCGCCTGGAACGTGCTCGCGCCCGCGGTGATCCTGCCCGGGGTGTTCTTCACCCTCATCGCGCTGTACCCGTTCTTCGAACGCTGGGCGACGGGCGACGAGCGCGTCCACCACCTGCTGGACCGGCCGCGCAACGCCGCCACCCGGACGGCGATCGGCGCGGCCGTCATCGCCTGGTACGGGAACCTGTGGGCGGCGGGCGGCAACGACATCATCGCGTGGGTGTTCCACATCCCGCTGCTCTGGACGACCTGGTTCTTCCGCGTCGGGTTCTTCGTCTTCCCGGTCGTCGCGTTCGTCGTCACGCGGCGGATCTGCCTGTCGCTGCAGCGCCGCGATCTGCGGCAGCGCAAGGAGGGAGTGGAGAGCGGGCTGATCTCGCTGACCCCCGAGGGCGAGTTCACCGAGCGGCACGAGCCGGCCTCGGACGAGCGGGACGCGCTGCTGCGGACCCGGCAGCCCCGCGAGCTCCTGGCCGCCTACCCGCACCACATCCTGCCGATGCCGACGCCCGGACGCGTCCGCACGCAGGCGCGGACACGGGCGAACCGCTTCTACCTCGACTACCAGGTGGTGTCGCAGGGCGGCGGGCAGGGACGGGCGGACGGCGCGCCGCCGCGGCAGCGGGCCCAGATCGAGGGCCGGCCGCCCGAGGACGCGGCGGAACGGAGCGACGGGAGCCGGATCGGCCGGCTCCGCCGGTCGCTCGCGAAGCGGCTCGGGAAGGGATGAACCGCGCGAATCCTTCCGCGATGAGCGGGCAGTACCGCACCATGGATGAGATCAAGCTGAGCAGCCCCGAGTTCGCCGACGGCGGCCCGATCCCGGCCGTCCACTCCCATGAGGCGGGCGACCTGTCCCCCTCGCTGGACTGGACCGGCGTGCCCACCTCGGCGGTCGAACTCGTCCTGACCTGCGAAGATCCGGACGCGCCCGGCGGGACCTTCACGCACTGGATGCTCGCGGGCATGCAGCCCGGACGCGACGGCCTGTCGGCCGGGGAGGACGCCCCGCGGATCGCGAAGGGGCGCAACGGGTTCGGCGACAACGGATACGGCGGCCCGCACCCGCCGCCCGGCGGCGCGCCGCACCGGTACGTGTTCACGCTCCGGGCGCTGGACGAGCCGTCCGGGCTGACGTCCGGGTTCTCGCCCGACGACCTGCGGGACGCGCTGCGCGGCAAGGTCGTCGCGACCGGCACGCTGACCGGCACCTACGCCCGCTGAACACGCGCCCGCTGAAGGCACGCCCGCTGAACACGCGCACGTAGCGCGGGCCCGCCGCCCGTCCTCCGGGGAGTCCCCCCGGCGGGCGGGCGGCCCGGCGGGACGGACGTCACTGCGCGCCGTCGTCGTCGCGGCGCAGTTCGTCCTCGACGGGCGGCCGCTCGGTGTCGCGCATGTGCTCGGCCAGACCGGCCTTGTTGTGGTGGCGGCGCTGGTAGTCCCGTTCCGCCGGGCTGCGCCCGGTGTCGGGCTCGACCGGGACCGAGCGCATCACCTCGGCGACGCTGCCGTAGGTGCCGAGCGGCAGCGCGGCGAGCGCCCGCTCGGCGTCCGTCTGCGGGCTCCTGGCGTGCACGTGCTCGACGATCCGATCCTTGGTCGCCGGGAACGCCAGGTCCCCGAGCAGTTCCTCGATCCGGCCGGTGTCGGCGATCCGCATGTCGTCACCCCCTGCTGCGGAGCCCCATGCTGCGGAGCCCCTGCCTGTGCCCTGACTACGGAGACCTGCGGGCTGCCCGCCACGCGGCCGCCCAAACGACCTCGATCACCCGGTTGACCCGTGCGATTCCCGGGTAGGCAGGGCGTCTGCGCGAACGGCTCGAGGGCGTCCGCGCAGACCACCGGAACGACGGACGCGAGCACACGGAGGTGACGCCGCATGTCCGGCAAGAAGATGGAGGGCGACGAGACCCAGCGGCGCGCGAAGGCGCGGGAGGCGCGGGCCTCCGGGTCGACGCCGAGCGCCGAGCGGGTGACGACGGGTGCGTCCAAGCAGGACCACACGCGGCCCAAGCAGGAGCGGCACCAGCACGCGGAGCGGCTGGAGGAGATCCACAAGGGCAAGCAGCAGGACGCCTCGCCGACCCCGAAGCCCGGCTACGGTGTCCCGGAGTCCAAGCGGCACCGCGACTGAACGGCGCCCTCGGACCGCACCCCTCGACCCGCACCCTCGACCCGCACGGCTCGAACGGCCCCGGCGCGGCGACGCCGCCCCGGGGCCGTCGCCATTCCATTGTCACCATTCCATCGGCCCGTGGCCCGTAGGTCCATGTGCCATGCGCCGATGAGGCACAGAATCGTGAACCATTCTCATATGACTCGTCCCGGCCGGGTACGATGAGCGCGTTCATCGGTCGCGACGAAGAGACGACGGGCATGACCGAGTACCGGATCGACGACCTGGCGCGCGCCGCGGGGACCACGGTGCGGCACCTCCGCGGCTTCCAGGAGCGCGGCCTGCTGCCGCCGCCCCGGATGCGGGGCCGGGTCGGCTACTACGACGACTCGCACCTGGCCCGGATCGGCCTCATCGGGCGCCTCAAGGAACGCGGCTTCACTCTGGCGAGCATCGCGGAGATGCTGTCGGCCTGGGAACGCGGCCACAACCTCGGCGACCTGCTCGGCCTGGAACGCGTCATCCACGATCCGTGGTCGGACGAGACGCCCGTCCGCATGACGCTGCCGGAGGTCGTCCTCCGCTTCTACCCGGACACCCCCGCGGAGGCGCTCGCCGGGCGCCGCCCCGAGGACTTCCCCATGCTGCGGCGGGCCGAGGAGCTGGAGTTCATCCGCTGGACCGGCGAGGAGTACGAGATCCCGAGCCCCCGGCTGTTCGAGGTCGGCGCCGAGCTGGTCGCCGCCGGGATACGCCTGGGGGCGGTCTTCGAGATCGCCGGTGAACTGCGCGGCGACGTCGACGCCATCGCGCGCCGTTTCGTCCGGCTGACGGTCGACCACCTCGGGCTGGACGACGCCGGTCCGCGGGGCTCCGCGCGCACCGCCTCCCGGCAGGACTACCGGGAGATCGCCGAACTCATCCGGCGGCTGCGGCCGCTCGGCGTCCAGTCGGTGCAGGGGCTGCTGGCCCGCTCGCTGCACGCGGAGATCCAGGCCGAGTTCGCGCGGCGGATCGAGAGCATGGGCACGGGCGCCCCCGGGCACGACGGCGCGCCGCCGGAGGCCCCGCCGGTGCGCGGTTGACCGCGCGGGCTCGCTCACACGGGCTCGCTCACGCCGGCTCGCTCACGCGGGCTCGGCGAACGGCTCGTCCCCGAGCGCGAGCCACAACCGCAGCGCCATCAGCAGCTCCGCGTGCAGCTCCGGGTCGTGGACGACCGCGCCGAACAGGTCGTCGAGCCTGCGCAGGCGGTGCCGGACCGTCTGCGGGTGGACGCCGAGCCGGTCGGCGGCCGCGGAGGCGTTGAACCCGCACTCCAGGGCGGCCTGCAGGGTGAGGGCGTAGGGGCGGCGGCGGCTCGGCCGCAGCTCCAGCAGCGGCCGGAGGCGGCGCCGCGCGACGTGCTCCACGAGGTCGCGGTGCTGCACGACGACAAGCGTGGGCACGTGGTCGGCCGCCATGAGCGTCCCGTCGCCGGGGACGGCGCCGCGGGCCGCCAGCTCGAGGGTCCGCCGGGCCCACGCCAGCGACCGCTGGACCGCGGCGACGTCGACGACCGGCCCTACCGCCATGGTCTGCCCGCCACGGCGCAGCGCGTCGAGGGCGTCCGGGTCGTCGGGCACGATCAGGCAGGGCTCCGCGCGGTGCGTCCCGTCGAGGACGCCGGGGGGAAGCGGCCCGGCCGTCTTTCCCGGCGGCAGCCCGAGGGCGGCGGCGCGCCGGGGCATCGCCCAGCGGGCGTCCCGGGCGAGCCGCGCGAGGCGGCCGCGGTCCGGCGCGGGGTCCGCGAGCAGCGCCTCCAGCAGGTCGCGGCGGCGGC
>NZ_JBHTJA010000169.1:0-9704 GCF_042675525.1 Actinomadura sediminis | reverse complement strand
CGCCGCGGCCCAGGCCCCGTCGCCGCCGCACCCGGCCGCGAGCACCGCGACGACGATCGCCGCGGCGGCCGCCGCGACCAGCGCGACCGACGCCAGCGCGGCCCGCAGCCGCAGCGGGCTGCGGGCGGTGAGCGGCTCGGTGCCGGGCCGCCGTCCGCGACGGTCCGGACGGTGATCCGCGCGGTCCCCCGGCCGCCGCGGGCCGGGCCCTCCGGTGCCGGCCACGGCTACCGGGCGAACGTGCCGACGAGCGTCCCCGTCGCCACGATCTTGTCCTGCATCGCGTTCCGCAGGTCCTCCGCCGTGAAACCGGTGCCGAGCCCGGACGGCTCCGACAGCCCGTACAGCCTGAAGAAGTAGCGGTGCGGGTCGTCGCCGACCGGCGGCTTGGGACCGCCGTACCCCTCGGCGCCGAAGTCGTTGCGGCCGAGGGCCGCCCCGGTCGGCACCTCGCCGGGGTCCAGCCCGGTCGTCACCGGGTCGATCCCGGCCACGAGCCAGTGCGCGAACGTGCCGGTGGGCGCGTCCGGGTCCTCGCAGGCCAGTGCGAGCTCCACCACCTCCTCGGGGGCGTCCGACCACTCCAGCGGCGGGGACACGTCGCCGCTGTCGTGCGAGTACTCCGACGGGATGATCGTGTGATCGTTGAACGCTTCGCTGCGCAGGGTCATCTCCTTCATGCCGACCCCGTGCCCGCATGGAACGGGACAAATCGTGCGGGCACGGCCGTCCGGGCGGGTCCGCCCGGTCCGCCCGGTCAGCCCGCGCTGGACGCCGCCCAGATGTTGATGCCGGCCTCCACGGCGTCCCGGTCGATCGCGGCCAGCTCGTCGGCGGTGAAGTCCAGCCGGTCGAGGGCGGCGAGGTTCTCCTCCAGTTGCGCGACGCTGCTCGCGCCGATCAGCGCCGAGGTGACCCGGCCGTCCCGCAGCGACCAGGCGAGGGCCATCTGCGCCAGGGACTGCCCCCGCCCCGCGGCGATCTCGTTCAGCGTCCGGACGTGCCGCAGATTCTCCTCCGTCAGCAGGTCCGCCGAGAACGAGGTCCCCTTGCTCGCCCGCGAGCCCGCCGGGATCCCGTCGAGGTACTTGCCGGTCAGCATTCCCTGCGCCAGCGGGGAGAACGCGATGCAGCCGGCGCCCGCCGCCTCCAGGGTGTCGAGCAGGCCGCCCTCGATCCACCGGTTGAGCATCGAGTACGACGGCTGGTGGATCAGCAGCGGGGTGCCCATGTCCCGCAGGATCGCCGCGGCCTCGGCCGTCCGCTCCGGCGAGTACGACGAGATCCCCGCGTACAGCGCCTTCCCGGACCGGACGGCCCGGTCCAGCGCGCCCATCGTCTCCTCGAGCGGCGTCTCGGGGTCGAACCGGTGGCTGTAGAAGATGTCGACGTAGTCCACGCCCATCCGCCGCAGCGACTGGTCCAGGCTGGCGAGCAGGTACTTGCGCGAGCCCCATTCGCCGTAGGGGCCCGGCCACATGTCGTATCCCGCCTTCGTCGAAATGATCATTTCGTCGCGGTAGGGGGCGAGGTCCGCGCGCAGGATCCGGCCGAAATTGGTCTCCGCGGAGCCGTACGGCGGGCCGTAATTGTTCGCCAGGTCGAAATGCGTCACGCCGAGGTCGAACGCGCGGCGCAGGATCGCCCGCTGCACGTCCAGCGGACGGTCGTCGCCGAAGTTGTGCCACAGCCCGAGCGAGATCGCCGGGAGCCGCAACCCGCTCCGTCCGCACCGCCGGTAGGGGATCTGCTCATATCGGTCGTCAGCGGCCACATAGCTCATGGTGACGATTGTGTCAGCGTCCGGCACTTGCCGGACCCGCGCCGGATCGTCCATGATCGGACCCATGACGATCAGGAAGGGCGGTCTCCGCCCGGGCCGTTGAGCCCCACCGCGCCGGTCCGGGAACCGGCCGAAGAACGCGCGGGCGATCTCCTCGCGCGCGTCGAACCCCTCGCGTACCCGGAGCGCATGCGCGCCCTGGCCCTGCACGCCCGGCGCCTCGCCGGGACTCCCGCGCTGAGCGCGCTCCTCGACGAGCTGTCCGCGGGCGGACGGTACGAGCGGCGCACCGCGCTGCACATGGCGATGGCCGCCCGCGACCTCCCGTTCATCGAACGCGCCCTCGCGGGCGCCGATCCGGCACTGCGGCGGGCCGCGCTGCGGGCCGTCCGGACGCTCCCCGTCGCCGACGGCGCGGCGGCGGCCGTCCTCGACGACGCCCCCGCCGACCTGCGGCGGGCGTTCTACCGGACGCTGCGGCACGGCGACCGCACCGCCCTCGCCGACCGGCTGCTGCCGGACGTCCGGGCCCGCTGGGGCGAGCGCGAGGCCGCCGCCCTGCTGCCCGCCTGCTCGGGCGAGGCGGCCGCCCGGTGGCTGCCGGACCTGGACCACGCCGTCACCGCGTGGCGGGCCCTCGCCGAGCGGCATCCCGGCCCGTTCCTCGCACTCGCCCGGGAGCGGGCGGCGGGCCGCGGCTGGCTGCGGCGCCGTACGGCCGCCGTCGCGGCCCTGGCCCGGCACGACCCGGCCGGGCTGCTCGAACTGCTCGAGCGGGAGGACGTCCGCGAGAACGTGCGGCACCGGCTCCCGAAGGCCGTCGCGCGGCGGCTGTTCGCGGTCGACACCGTCCGCGCCGCCCGGCTGGCGGTCGCCGCGGGCGGCCCGCGCGGCGGGCTGTTCTCCCGCGACGAGCACCTGCGGTTCCTGCCCGGCCGGGAACTGCCGGCCGCCCTGCCGGGCGACGCCCACGGGCTCGCCGGGAAACTCGCGCTCGTCGCGCCGGGGCGCCGCGGCCCGCTGTTCGACGCGATCGTGGAGCGGCGCGGGGGCCCGTTCCCGGGCCTGCAGGCGTACCCGCTGCTCCCGCTGCTGCCGCCGGACCGCGCCGCGGCCGAGGCGCGGCGGATGCTCGACTGGCACGGCTCGGTGTGGCACTCGGCCCGCCGCAGGCTGGACGATCCCGACATCCCGCTGAAGCTCACCGCCCACCTTCCCTACGACGAGGCGAGCGGGCCGCTGCGGGAGGCGGCGCTCACCGGCGACCCGAAGCGGCGCGGGCTCGCCCGGGCGCTCCTGATCGGGGCGGCGGCCCGCACCGGCGACGGCACGGTGCTGCTCGGCGTGGTCGGCGGCCTCGCGGACCGCGCCCGCAACGAGCGCGACCCGCTGCGGCGCGCGCTGATCGAGGCGCTCGCGTCCGTCCCGGTGGCCCTGCTGGGCGGCGCGCTCGCCGGACCGCTGGACGGGCTCGCCGCGGCGGCCGTCGAGTCCCGCGACTCCTCGCGGCCGACGCGGCGGGCGCTGCGGGACCTGGCCGACCGCGCGCTCGCCCACGCCCCCGGCCTGCGGCCGTGGGCGTACGGGGTCTACGACCGGCTGGTGGCGCGGTGCGGCACCGAGCAGCTCGAGGACCGCGACCACGCCCTCGGCCTCGTCCTGCCGCGCGGCGCCGAGCACGAACTCCTGGACGTCCTGCGCCCCCGGTTGCGGGCCGCCCGCGAGCGGCGCGATCCCGCGCTCGCGATCGAGGTGGCGCGGTCACTCGGGCGGCGGGCCTTCCCGCTGGAGGAGATCCAGGACGACCTGCGCGCCGCGGCGCTCGACCGCACGGGCGACCTCGCCGCGGAGGCCGCGGCCGTCTGGCTCGCCGACCCCGCCCGGCGCGCCGGACGCGCCGCGGAGCTCGTGGCGGCCGACCCGGCGGCGGTCGAGGTCCCCGAGGTCTGGCGCGTCGTCGCGAGCCGCCGCACCGACCTGCTCGGACGCGTCGTCCTGGGGGAGCGGACGTCCCGGGTGCGGCGGCAGGACCCGGGCCGCTGGACGCCCGCCCAGGTCGAACGGGTGCGGGCGGCGCTGAACGGCGTGGCGGGCGACGACGCGCCGCCCGCGGACACGCGGGTCGCGGCCGCCGCGTCCCTCGGCCGGCTCCCCGGGACCCTCGGAGATCTCGCCGCGTGGGCCGGCGGGGCCGACGCCGTCCTCGCCGAGGCCGCGATGGAGGCGATGGCCGGGACGGACCGCCCCGCGGAGGCGCTCGGCCTCCTGCTCGGGCTCGCGCGCGGCGGGGGGTCGCCGTACGCGGTCGCGGCCGCCGCCGGCTGCTGCGCCGCGGTGGCGCCGTCCGCGCTCGGCCCGGTCCTGGCCGGGACGCTGGCCGGGCCGGGCGCGAAGGTGACGGCGCGCAAGCAGGCCGCCCGGCTGCTGGAGCGGCTGCGGCCGCCCGGCGCGGCGGACGCCCTGCTCGGCGCGTGGCGCGATCCCCGTCTGCACCGGGACGTGCGGGCCGCCGTCGCCGCGGCGCTGCGCCGGTTCCCCGACGACCCCCGGGCGTTCACCGCCCTGGAGGACGCCGCGGGGCCGTACGCGTCCGAACCGCTGCTCCGCACGCTCTTCCAGGCGCTGCCGGAGGAGTACGCGCCGGCGGCCCGGCCCCGGTACGCCGCGCTGGTGAGGCGGCTGCTCGCCGCGTCGGACGGCCCGGGGGTGCGCTTTCGCGGGACGCGGGCGTTCCAGGTGTGGGCGCGCCATTACGAGGGCGGGTTCGCCGACCTCCTCGCCGCCGTGGGGGACCCGGCGAACCCCGCCGGGGACGCGGAGCTGCCCGTCCTGGAGGCGCTGGTGTCCGCGGGGGCGGTGCGCGACGAGGTCCTCGGCGTCCTGGAGGGCCTGCTGCCCGCGGCCGGTGCGCGCGGGCCCGCCCGGCGCCGCCTGCTCTCCCTCGTGCGGGTGCTCGGCGCGCGGCGCGGCCCCGGCCGCGACGCTCCCGTGGAGGCCGGGCCGGCCCGCCGGGCGGCCGCGCTGCTGGCGCCCCATCCGCTGTACCTCCGGCAGGTCGTGGAGCTGACGTTCGCGTTCCCGCCGCTGGCCGACCCCGGCCGGGCCTCGGCGGACGAGCTCGCCGAGGCGCTCGGGTCCCTCGCGGGGCTCCTGCGCGACCGGCCGGCGGCGGCGCTCGAACTGGACTGGCGGTTCAGGAGCCTTGTCGGCCACCGGAACGGACGGCGGACGCCGGTGCCGCCGCCCCGGCTCCTGCCCGCCGTGCGGGGTCTCGTCGCGCAGGGGCACCTCGTGGCGCACCTGCTGGCGATGCGGGCGGCCGGCGCGGCGGGGGACGCGGCGGGATGGCCGGACGGGTGGCGGGCGGTGCTGGACGACCTGCGCCGCTCGCCGCACGTCGACGTCCGGGTGCAGGCGATCGACGTCGACCCGGACCGGTGACCGGGTCAGGCGCCGCGGCGCGACGCGGTGTACTGCACCGCCGCGAAGCCCGCCACGGCGACCGCCTGCAGCACCGCCCACACGGCGCCCGCGGTGGTGAGCGAGAACCAGCCGAGCGCGACCGCCGCGACGCTGAGGACGGCCCACAGCAGGTTGGTCTCGACGACGGCGGTCACGGCGAGCCGGTTCGGGCGGGCGGGCACCGACACGGCCCACACGAGCGCCGCGTAGCCGAGCAGGAAGGCGCCGATCGCGCGCCCGGGCCCGGGGTCGAGGCCGATGAGGTCCTCGACCGGGCCCGCGAGCGCCAGGTAGGCGAGGCCGTTGACGGCGGTCACGCCCGCGTCGAGGCGGAGCGCGAGGCGGAGCAGCCGGGCGCCGTCGGCGAGCAGGCCCCGCGCGGGACGGTTCTCGGTGGCGGAACGGGTCGTGGTCATCGGGATTCCTTTCCTCGTGCCGATGCCACGACGCTAGAAGCGCGGGGGTCACCGCGGCGATTACCCGGGAGGTAACCGCGCGCGGACGTGCGGGGGGTCCTAGGCGGCGGCCCAGATCGTCTTGGCGTTGCAGAATTCGAGCATGCCCTCGGCGGACAGCTCCCGCCCGTACCCGGAGCGCTTGACGCCGCCGAACGGAAGCCGCGGGTACGAGGTCGTCATCCCGTTGATGAAGACCTGCCCGGCCTCCAGCTCCCGGACGAACCGGTCCCGCTCGGCGTCGTCGCGCGTCCACGCGTTGGAGCCGAGCCCGAAGCCGGTCGCGTTCGCCAGCTCGATCGCCGCGTCGATGTCGCGCACCCGGAACAGCGAGGCGACGGGCCCGAACACCTCCTCGTGGAACATCCGCATCTCGGTGGTCACGTCGGTGACCACGGTCGGCGGGTAGTACCAGCCGGGACGGTCGGGGCGCTCGCCCCCGCACAGCACGCGGGCGCCCTTGCCGACGGCGTCCGCGACGAGCTCCTCGACGTCGGCGCGGCCGTCCTCGCTGACGAGCGGGCCGACGTCGGTGCCGTCGTCCATGGGGTCCCCGACCCGCTTGGCCCGCATCGCCTCGACGAACAGCTCCTCGAACTCGTCGGCGCAGTCCTCGTGGACGATGAACCGTTTCGCCGAGATGCAGCTCTGCCCGTTGTTGAGGCAGCGGGAGTCGGCGGCGGTCCGCGCGGCCGCCGGGACGTCGGCGGACGGCATGACGACGAACGGGTCGCTGCCGCCGAGCTCCAGCACCGTCGGCTTGATCTCGTCGCCGGCGATCGCGGCGACCGACCGCCCGGCGGGCTCGCTGCCGGTGAGCGTGGCGGCCTTCACCCGCGGGTCGCGCAGCACCCGCTCGACCTCGGCCGACCCGATCAGCAGCGTCTGGAACGCGCCCTCGGGGAACCCGGCGCGGCGGAACAGGTCCTCGAGGAGCAGCGCGGTCTGCGGGACGTTCGAGGAGTGCTTGAGCAGCCCGACGTTGCCCGCCATCAGCGCGGGCGCCGCGAACCGGATCACCTGCCAGAGCGGGAAGTTCCACGGCATCACCGCCAGCACCGGGCCCAGCGGCTCGTACCGGACGTACGCGTCCCGCGCGCCCACGTCCGCGGGGTCGGCGGGACGGTGCTCGGCGAGGAACCCGGCCGCGTGCTCGGCGTAGAACCGGCACGCCTTCGCGCACTTGCGCACCTCGGCCTCGGCGGCCGTGCGGGGCTTGCCCATCTCCGTGGTGAGCAGGGCGCCGATCTCCCCGGCCTCCCGGTCGAGGACGTCGGCCGCCGCGTTCATCCACGCGGCCCGCTGCTCGACGCCGGTGTTCCGGTAGGTCGCGAAGGTCTCCGCCGCCAGCGCGAGGCGCCGGTCGATCTCCTCCTCCGCGGCCGCGTCGAAGGTCTTCTCGACCTGCCCCGTGGCGGGATTGGTCGTGGCGATCGTCGTCATGTCCGGACACTCCCTGAATGTTGTGATTCATTCGGGGCGTGCCCGGGCGGCGCACCGGAAAACCGGATCCCGGACGGGCGGCCGCGAGCCGGGGCGCCCGCCCACCGTGGACCGCTACAGGACGGGCACGACGCACACCGGAGCGGGCACCTCGAGCGGCGTCCCGGCCGGGACGGGCACGCCGTCGCCGCCGACCCGGAAGGTGGCGATCGTGTCGCTCCGCTCGTTCGCGACGTGCAGCCACGGGCCGTCCACGTGCAGGTCGCGCGGCCACGCGCCGCCGGACGGGACGTCCGCGACGGGTTCGAGCCGCGCGCCGTCGTCCAGGATCCGGTGCGCCGTCACCACGTCGGCGCCCCGGGTGGACGTGTAGAGGAACCGGCCGTCGCCGGCGAGCTTGATCGCCGCGCCCTGGGCGGGGCCCCCGTCCGGCGAGGCGAGCACGGGCGAGTCGCCGAGGATCTCCAGCGCCGCGTACCCGTGCTCCGGGCCCCCGACGGGGCACAGGACCAGCACCGTCCCGGCGAGCTCGGTGATCACGTAGACGTGCCCGCTCGGGTGGAGGGCGAGGTGGCGCGGGCCGCACCCGTCCGGCAGGGGCGTCTCCCCGGCGAGGCGCAGGTCGCCGTCCTCGAGCCGGAAGGCGCGGACCAGGTCGGCGCCGAGGTCGGTGGTCAGCACGAGCCCGTCCGGCGCGGGCACCGCCATGTGGGCGTGCGGGCCCTCCTGCCGGTCGGCCACGGGGCCCGTGCCGTGGCCCGCCGCGACGGCGGGCTCGCCCGTGAACCCCCCGTCGCCCGCGAGCGGCACGGCCCGGACCGTCCCGGACCCGTAGTCGGCGACCAGCAGGTGCCCGCCGCCGGGCGTCACCGACACGTGGCAGGGCAGGGCGCCCGCGTCGCGCCGCCCGATCTCGCGCAGCCCGTCGCCGGCGATCTCGAAGGCCGTCACGCCGCCCGCGTCCTCCTCGCGCACGGCGTACACCACCCGGCCGCCCGGGTGGACGGCGAGGTAGGAGGGGGAGTCGGCCTCGGCGGCGAGCCGCACGTCGGCGAGGGAGCCGTCGGGGCGGCGCCGGACCCGGTAGACGCCCGCGCCGCCGCCCGCCGCACCGGTGTACGTGCCCACCCAGAACGCCCGCTCGTCCACCCCGGACCCCCGTCTGCCGCCGTTTCGCTTACCTGCCGCCCGGGCGGACGGCCGGAGGCGAGCCTAACGCGGTGGACTCGGCGGTCGAGGGATGCCGCGGCTCGGACCGCGAAAGCAAAGGTAAACGTGACAAACCCCATACACTTCCCCGATTTGGCATGTTCTGCGAAGTTCTTCGCGTTTAATGCCCTTTGCCGTTTCTTTGGGGGGAGAGGACTTTGACGTTCCCGGTGATGCTGCGCTCGTTGCGCCATCACAACTACCGGCTCTGGGCCATCGCCGACTTCGTCTCCATCACGGGGACGTGGATGCAGGTCCTCGCCCTCAACTGGCTCGTCCTGTCCATCACGGGCTCGGCGACCAGCGTCGGGCTCGGCCTGGTCATGCAGGCCCTCCCGACGATGCTGATCGGCCCCTGGGGCGGCGTGATCGCCGACCGGCTGCCCGTCCGTGCGGTCGTCGGCGCGGGCCAGCTCGTCCAGGCGCTGCTGTCCACGGTGCTGGCGTGCATCGCGCTCGGCGGGCCCTCCTCGGTCGGCGCCCTCTACGCGATCTCGCTGGCCTCCGGGCTGGCGACCGCGCTGACCTCGCCCGCCCTCGGCCGGTTCGGCGCCGAGGTCGTCGGCCCCGACGACCTGTCCAACGGGCTCGCGCTCGGCTCGGTGCTCAGCTCCGGCGGGCGGATCCTCGGGATGAGCCTCGCCGGGATCGTGATCCCCCTCTTCGGGGTGCCCGGCGCGTTCTTCGCGAACGCCGCGAGCTTCCTCGGCGTCCTTGTCGCGCTCGCCCTTATGCGCCGCCGCGAGTTCCACCGGCTCCCGCCGTCCGAACCCGGGGAGCGCGGCATCGTCGCCGGGTTCCGGTACGTGCTGCGCGACCCCCGCATGCTGATCATGTTCGGGCTGGCGTTCGTCCTCGGCAGCCTCGGCCGCAACTACCAGGTCACCATGGCCGCCATGGCGGAGGGCCCGCTGGCCGCCGGCGCCTCCGGCTACGGCGCGCTGTCGGTCGCCTTCGCCGTCGGCACCGTGCTCGGCGGCGTCTTCGCCGCGTCCCGCCTCCGCCTCCCGCTGCGGCTGCTGCTGATCGCCGCGGCCGTCTGCGCCGCCGGGCAGATGCTCAGCGGCGGCGCGCCCACCCTCCTGCTGTTCGGCGCCGCGATGCTCCCGATCGCCGCCGCGGCGGTCGTCCTGGACACCACCGTCAGCACCCGCGTCCAGCTCGACAGCCCCGGTCACCTGCGCGGCCGCGTGATCTCCGCGCAGGGCATGGTGGGCGCCGCGTCCGGCGCCGTCGGCGGCCCCGCCCTCGGCGTCATGTGCGACGCGCTCGGCCTGCGCGCCGCGCTCGTCCTCGCGCTGGCCGCGCGGCTCGCCGCCGCGCTCGCCGCCGCCTACGGCTTCGCGCGCGTG
>NZ_JBHTJA010000168.1:0-9715 GCF_042675525.1 Actinomadura sediminis | reverse complement strand
GCGGCTGTCGGCGGTGGAGACGCTGCGGGCCGCGCCCGCGCTGCGCCGGCTGGGGCTGCGCGGGGGGCTGCTGTCCTGGGACGGACGGCTCGCCGACGACGCGCGGCTGGTCACGGCGATCGCGCGGACGGCGGCCGCGCACGGCGCCCGCGTCCTGACCCGCTGCCGCGCCGTCGCGCTGGCCGGGGACGGCGCGCTCGTCCGGGACGAGGAGACCGGCCGGGAGTTCACCGTGCGGGCGCGGGCCGTGATCAACGCCGCGGGGGTGTGGGCGGGCGGCCTCGTGGACGGGGTGCGGCTGCGGCCGTCGCGCGGGACGCATCTGGTCGTGCGGCCGGAGGCGCTGCCGGGGCGGGCGGGGATGCAGATCCCGGTGCCGGGCGAGTTCGGCCGGTTCCTGCTGGTGCTGCCGCAGGAGGACGGCCGGGTCTACGTGGGGCTGACCGATGAGCCCGCCGACGGGCCGGTCCCGGACGTGCCGGAGCCGTCGCCCGGCGAGATCGGGTTCCTGCTGGACGTGCTGGGCGCGGCGCTCGAGGTGCCGGTGCGGCCCGCGGACGTGGTCGGCGCGTTCGCCGGCCTGCGCCCGCTGCTGGACTCGGGCGCGGGCGGCGGGACGGCCGACCTGTCGCGGCGGCACGCGGTGCTGACCTCGCGGGACGGGGTCGTGACGGTCGTCGGCGGGAAGCTGACCACCTACCGGCGGATGGCGGAGGACGCCGTGGACGCCGCCGTGCGGGCCCGCGGGCTCGCCGCCGGACCGTGCCGCACCGCGCGGATCCCGCTCGCCGGGGCGGCGTCCCCGGACCGGCTCGCGCGGCTGGACGCGCCGCGGCGGCTCGTCCGCCGGTACGGTGCGGAGGCCCCGCTGCTCGCGGCGCTCGGCGCGGAGGATCCCGCGCTGCTGGAGCCCGTGGTGCCCGGGCTGCCGGTGCTGGGCGCCGAACTGGCGTGGGCCGTCCGGCACGAGGGGGCGCTGGACGCGGGCGACGTCCTCGACCGCCGGACCCGCATCGGGCTCGTGGCCGCCGACCGCGCGGCCGCGCTCCCGATGGCCGAGGCGCTGACCAGGGCTTCCGCCGGGTGAGGCGACGGCCGCGGCGGGTATGACGTTCCCCACCTTCGCTGGCCCCGCGGAGCTCTGTTAGGTTACCCTAACCTAATCGGGCAAGATCGGCGGGGGGTTCTCTTTGACGCGCGGCAAGGGCTGCGGGCACTGCCCGGGCAGTCACACCGGCGAGCGGCCGTGCCTGGCGAGCGCCACGACGAAGGCCCGCTCCTGGCTGCTCATCGAGCACCCGGGGCCGTGGCCGGAGCGCGTCGAGGACATCGCCGGACCGGCGCCGGTCGTGCGGGCGCTGCGCGCCGCACTGCGCGCGGGCGTCCGGCCGCAGCTCATCCGCCGGGCCGGCCGCCGCCGCGACGTCCCCCCGATGCAGGTGTACGCGGCGTTCTCGCAGGGCGACCGGGTCTGGATGGAGGGGCGCGAGGTCGCCGACGCCGGCGAGCTGGACGCCCTCGATCTGGACGCCCTCGCCGCGGGGCGCTCGCCGGGGCTCGGCGCACCCGTCGCCGACCCCGTCCTGCTGGTGTGCACGCACGGCAAGCGCAACGCGTGCTGCGCGCGCACGGGCGCGCCGCTCGCCCGCTCCCTCGCATCGCGTTTCGGCCCCCTCGTCTGGGAAACCACCCATGTCGGCGGTGACCGATTCGCGGCGAACCTGGTATGTCTCCCCCACGGCTTCTACTACGGCGACCTCGGCGAGACCGAGGCGGTCGCCGCGGTGGACGCGTACCTGCGGGGCGAGGTCGTCCTGGACCGGCTGCGCGGCCGCGCCGGGACGCCGGAGCCCGTGCAGGCGGCCGAGCACTTCGTCCGGGCGCACACGGGACGGCTGGAACTGGACGCCGTGACCGTGGAATCCCTCACAGGGACATCTCGGTACGAAGCGGTGGTCATCGTTCAGGGGAGCCGTTACCGGGTCGTCTTCGAGGCCGCACAGCAGGCGGTCCCGTGCGGGCCGGGCTGCGGAGAGAACCTCGAAACCTACATTGTTAGGGACCTCACCCTTCTCAACGCGGCGGCCCTCGTGTAATCTCTCGGAGGTCCCTTTAGAGGGCCTCCGTGTCGCACGTCCCCAGGATTCCGGAGTAACCGGACGGGGAACAGAGCGGCAACTCCAGACGTTGGACCATTCGGCGCTTCGCTTCTGACTCTCGTCATGTGAAGCACGTCGAGCGTCCATGTCCTTTGCTCAAGTACGAAACCAATCAAGGTGGGTGTTCCATGGCTCAGGTACGTCGGCAGGCAAACCTCCCTCGTCCCAGCTGGGGCTGGCAGGACGCCGCGGCGTGCCGGGGGGAAGACCTCGTCCTCTTCTTCGGTCCCGACGGCGAGCGCCAGCCCGAGCGCGAGATTCGCGAGCGCAAGGCCAAGCAGATCTGCATGGGGTGCCCGGTCCGCACGGAGTGCCTGGACTACGCGGTGTCCCGGCCCGAGAAGTACGGCACGTGGGGCGGCCTCAACGAGGATGAGCGCGCGTCCGAGCGCCGGCGCCGCATGCGTCGCGCCAACGCCGCCTAGCCGACCGCGCACAGGGCGGCGAAAGCCCCTGCACGACCGGCCGCCCCGACGCTCCCAGTACCACCCCGGCACGCCACCGAGAAAACGACACGGCCCCGCATCCGGCGGGGCCGTTTGCGTTGCCCGTACCCGGTCCCGAAGGGCCGGGTACGGGCGTTTGCGTCACCCTTGCACCGTTCCGGAGTTCCCGAATTGCCGGGCGGTCGCCTTTTACCGCATCGAACGGCCCCGCGGGAGCAATTTCCCGGAATTCATCTGGGTCCATTGTCGGGCCCGGCGGTGCGCCCGGCGCGTTCCAGCCAGCCGATCACGTCCCGGTCGGAGAGCTGATCGAAGTTCCGGTACCACTGCCCGACGGCGCGGAAGTCCCACGGCGCCGCCGGCACCACGAGGACGTCCACCTCCGGCTCCAGCCGCGCGACGGTCTCCGCGGCGCCCACCGGCACCGCCAGCACCAGCCGCGACGGGCCCCGCTCCCGCAGCGCCCGCACGGCCGCACGGGCCGTCCCGCCGGTCGCCAGGCCGTCGTCGACCACGACGACCGGCCGTCCGGACGTCTCCGGCAGCGGCCGCCCGCCCCGGTACGCCGCCACCCGGCGGTCCAGTTCGGCGCGCTCGGCGGCCACCGTGTCCGCCAGATCGTCCTCGGTGAGCCCGAGCCGGTCCAGCAGCCCGGCGTCGAACACCGGCGAACCGCCCTCGGCGATCGCCCCCACGCCCAGCTCGGGCTGCGGCGGGTAGCCGATCTTGCGGGTCACCAGGACGTCCAGCGGCGCGTCCAGCCGCCGCGCGATCTCGTGGCCCACGGGGACGCCGCCGCGCGGCAGCGCCAGCACCGCGGCGCCCTCCAGCCCCAGCGGCACCAGCCGTTCGGCGAGCACCCGGCCCGCCTCGGCCCGGTCCGCGTACGGCAGCCGGACCGTCTCGTCCGGCCGGATCTCCTCGCGCGTCCTGCTCTTGGTCCTGTCCCAGGGCATCGCGCACACCCCCTCCGGGGTCGCTTGCACCTTCACCCCGGAGCCCTACCCGCTCAGCGGGTTTCTGTCAGGCGGACAGCCACCTGAGCGGGTTGTCGCGCAGGATCCCCTCGAGGGTCGCGTCGTCGGCGCCGGCGGCGCGCAGCGCGGGCAGGAACGTCTCGAACAGGTAGCCGTACCCGGCGCCGCCGTAGCGGACGACCTGCGTCATGCGGGACACTCCGGTGCTCAGCAGCACCCGGTCGGCGTGCCCGGCGTCGAGCATGTCCATGACGGCGCGGACGCGCGCGCCGAGCGCGGCGTCGTCGTCCCCCGCCAGGCCCAGCGTCCCGAACGAGACGTACGCGCCCGCCTCGGCGATCTTGCGGTGCTGGCCGGGGTCGTCCACCCGGTCCTGCTGGCCGACGGCGACCCGCTCGGGCTCCAGCCCGGCCGCGGTCAGGATCTCCAACTGGGCCAGCCCCGCGCGGCCGTAGGTGGCGACGGGCAACCCGGAGTAGCGGGCGGCGCGGGCGGCGGCCCGCAGGCACAGTTCCTCGGCCTCGGTGGGCGCCTCGCCCCAGGTGCCGATCTCGCCGATCACGCCGGGCAGCGCGTTCGTCCCGTCCATGCCGAAGCCGATCTCGGCGAGCAGCCGCTCGGCGAGCCGGTCCACCGCGGACGGGCCGGTGCCGGACTGCCCGGCGGCCAGCGCCTCGCGGACGAACTCGGGGTGGAACGGCTCGGTGAACACGCCGGTCGCGGCGACCACCGCGACCCGGGAGGCGGCCGCGACGCGGGCGAGCGACGCGGCGTCGCGGCCCATGCCCGCGCAGGTCAGGTCGACGACGAGGCCGAGGCCGTGGTCGGCGCGCAGCGCGGCCAGCTCGTGCTTGACGGCCTTCTCCTCGTCGAGCCAGCGGCGCGGGTCCGAGCCGACCAGCGCGGGGCGCGCCGGCCACCGCAGATCGAGCCGCAGATGCTCGTGGGAGAGCACGGGGCCGGTGATGTCGGACGTCGGGATCGTGCCGGTCACGGTCCGGATCCGGCGCGTCTCCTCACGAAGGGTCATGTACGCCGAGGTTACGACATGTTTAGCCTTTTCATGGGTTTAACCGGCGGAGTTTTTACCGTCCGCCGCGTCACTCCCACCCGCGCCCCCACCTGCGTCCTCACCTGCGTCCTCACCTGCGTCCCCGTCCTCCCGCGCCTCCCGGACGGCCCGGGCGCGCGCCGTCCCCGCGCTGGGCCACAGCCGGTCGATCTCCGCGTTCAGCGCCGCGCCGATCAGCACCGCGAACGCCGCCACGTAGAGCCAGGCGAGCACGGCGATCGCCGCCGCGAGCGACCCGTACACCGACACGCCGCGCAGCGACCCGGCCAGGTAGAGCCGCAGCGAGAAGCTGCCCACGATCCAGATCAGCAGCGCCAGCACCGCGCCCGGCACCTCCCGGTACCAGGCCGTCCGCACGGGGACGCTCATGTGGTACAGCAGCGCGAGGAACACGATCGACAGCGTCACCACGATCGGCCAGTACAGGACCCGGACGTACTCCGCGCTCTCCGGCAGCGCGTGCCGCACCAGCGTCGGCCCCAGCACCAGAAGCGGGATGACCACGAGCATCACCAGCAGCCCGATCAGGTACAGGAAGAACGCGCGCAGCCGCGTCCGGATCATCCCGCGGACGCCCGACAGCCCGTACGCGATCGTGATCGTGTCGACGTACACGTTCGTCGCCCGCGACCCCGCCCACAGCGAGATCAGGTACCCGATCGACACGAGGTTGGCGTTGCCGCCGCGGATCACGTCGTCGATCAGCGGGACGACCACCGAGTCCACCGAAGGCCCGGTCAGCACCGTGCGGGCCTGGTCGATCGCCCAGGAGCGGATCTCGGTGACCGTGCCGGCGCCGAAGGCGCCGCGCAGGTGGCCCATCGTGCCGATCAGCCCGATGACCAGCGGCGGCAGCGACAGCAGCGCGAAGAACGCCGCCTCGGCCGCGAGCCCGGTGACCCGGTGCCGGAACGCCGCCACGGTCGTCCCCTTGACCAGCAGCCACGCCACCCGGGGGGCGGCCGCCGCCCCGCGGCGCACGCGCCGGGACGGCCCGGCCGCCCGGGCCCGCGGCCCCGGCGGCGGGTCCTTGCTCGAATCCGCGTCCCCGGTCGGCGGGACGCCCTCGGCGTCGGAGACGGTCGTCACACCGCCTCACGGTAGGGCGTCGACCGCCCGTGCCGCCCCGCACCGCCCGATCCGCGCCTCCGTTCCGCGCGCCGCACGACACCCCCCGTTCGACCGGCCGTCCAGTCCTGTTCCCCGGCCTACCCCTTGGACGGCCCCGGGCGCCGCCCCGCCCATGATCTTTCCAGCCGTGGCCGTGCCCGCGCCCGGACCCCGCCCGCCCGCGCGAGCCGCCCGGCCGGTCCCCTGGACGCGCGCCCGCCGGGGAACCGGGCCCGCGACGGACGCGCCCGGCGATCGGGCGTGGCGGGCCGCACATGGAAAACGGGGGGTGAGCATCGCGCGTCATCGGGGACAATGGGACCGTGATATGCGAGTCGTGCCGTGACCGCCGCCACGGAGAGTGCCGTGGCGGCTCGTGGTGCGACTGCCAGCACCGGGACGGCCCCGCGACGCGTGCGACGACGACGTCCGGCACGCGGGACGACGCGCGGGACGAACCGGGCCGGGACTCCGGCGAGGACGCCGGGAAGAGCGAGCCGGCCGTGAACTGGCGGCGGCAGGGGTGAAACGATGACTCTTCTCACGCGTCCGCATCACGGACGTAACTGGACAGGCCGTGAGACGGCATGTCAGAGTTCCGGTATGACTGCTGCGGACCCGATGCTGGCCAAGCGCCGGCACGTGGACTTTCTGCGCGTCCGCAGCGCGATCTGTCGGTGACGCCCCGACCACGCCCCCGTTTCGCTCCAGCCGGGCGCGTGGTGCATCGGCATCACCTTTGACCTCTCCCGCTCAGCGTTGAGCCGGCCGAACGAGACTGCCGGTGCGCTACGCGTCCCTCACGACCACAGATGAGGACGCGCGCCGTGCCACCCGCGATCAAGCGCAAGAAGGGCGAGGGCCAGTGGGCCCTCGGCTACCGGGAACCGCTCAACAAGAACGAAGAGAACAAGAAGAACGACGACGGGCTCAACGTCCGCCAGCGGATCATCGACATCTACTCGAAGACCGGCTTCGACTCGATCGACCCCGCCGACCTGCGGGGGCGGTTCCGCTGGATGGGCCTGTACACCCAGCGCAAGCCGGGCATCGACGGCGGTAAGACCGGGGCCCTCGAGGACGAGGAGCTCGAGGACAAGTACTTCATGATGCGCATCCGGATCGACGGCGGCCAGCTCAGCGGCCCGCAGCTCCGGACGATCGCCGACATCTCCACGACGTACGCGCGGGGCACCGCCGACATCACCGACCGGCAGAACGTGCAGCTGCACTGGGTGCGGATCGAGGACGTCCCGGCGATCTGGGAGAAGCTCGAGGCGGTCGGCCTGCACACGATCGAGGCGTGCGGCGACACCCCGCGCACGATCATGGGCTGCCCGCTGGCGGGGATCGCCGAGGACGAGATCATCGACGCGACGCCCCAGCTCCGCGACATCCACGACCGCTACATCGGCTCCCCCGAGTTCTCCAACCTGCCGCGCAAGTACAAGACGACGCTGTCCGGCTGCACGTCGCACTGCACGGTCCACGAGATCAACGACATCGCGTTCGTCGGGGTGAAGAACGACGAGGGCGAGGTCGGCTACCAGGTGTTCGTCGGCGGCGGCCTGTCCACGAACCCGATGTTCGCGCAGAGCCTCGGCGTGTTCGTGAAGCCGGAGCAGACCCACGAGGTGTGGCACGGCGTCACCTCGGTCTTCCGCGACTACGGCTACCGGCGGCTGCGCAACCGCGCCCGGCTGAAGTTCCTGGTCAAGGACTGGGGCGCGGCGAAGTTCCGGGAGGTGCTGGAGAAGGAGTACCTCGGGTACGCGCTGCCGGACGGCCCCGAGCCGTCCGCGCCGCTCCCCAACCGCGACCACGTCGGCATCCGGCGGCAGCAGGACGGCTACTTCTACGTCGGGTTCGCGCCGCGCGCCGGACGGGTGAACGGCGAGCTGCTCGGCGTCATCGGCGACCTCGCGGAGAAGTACGGGTCCGGCCGGGTCCGCACGACCATCGAGCAGAAGATGGTCATCCTGGACGTCCCGGAGGAGAAGACGGAGGCGCTCGCGGACGAACTGGCGCGGCACGACCTGCAGGTGCGCCCGTCCACCTTCCGGCGGCAGACGATGGCCTGCACCGGCATCGAGTACTGCAAGCTCGCGATCGTCGACACCAAGCAGCGCGCGATGGACCTGATCGACGAGCTGGAGAAGCGGCTGCCCGACTTCGACCAGCCGCTGTCGATCAACGTCAACGGCTGCCCGAACGCCTGCGCCCGCATCCAGGTCGCCGACATCGGCCTCAAGGGCCAGCTCGTCGTGGACGACAACGGCGACCAGGTCGAGGGCTTCCAGATCCATCTGGGCGGGCGGCTCGGCGCGACGTTCGGCAAGAAGGTCCGCGGGCTGAAGACGACCTCGGCCGGGCTCGGCGACTACATCGAGCGGGTCGTCCGCAACTTCGACGAGCAGCGCACCGACGGCGAGACGTTCGCCGCGTGGGTGCAGCGCGCCGACGACGCGGACCTCAAGTAGGGACGTGCGATGAGCGAGCGGATGGCGCCCTTCTACTGCCCGTACTGCGGTGAGGAGAACCTCGAGCCCCGCGAGGGTGCGGGCTCGTGGTTCTGCCCCGACTGCGTCCGTTCCTTCGGATTGAAGTTCCTCGGCGTCGGAGCCCCCGCCGCGACCGGAACCCCCCGCACCACCAAGGAGAACTCCCGGTGACACTCCTGGAGACCGACAGACCGGCACTCGATCTCGAAGACGTCGTCGAATCCGCCGCCGCCGCGCTGGAGGGCGCGCCCACCCTGGAGGTCATCCGGTGGGCCGCCGCCACCTTCGGCGACCGCATCTGCCTCACCTCGTCCATGTCGGACGCGGCCCTGATCCACCTGGTGTCGAAGGTCAAGCCGGGTATCGACGTCCTGTTCGTCGACACCGGCTACCACTTCGCCGAGACGATCGGGACGCGCGACGCCGTCGAGGCCGTCTACCCGGTGAACGTGATCAACGTGACGCCGTCCCGGACGGTCGAGGAGCAGGAGGCCGCGCTCGGCCCGCGACTGTTCGGCCGCAACCCCGACCTGTGCTGCCACCTGCGGAAGGTGGAGCCGCTCGGCCGCGCCCTGGAGGGCTACATGGCGTGGTTCAGCGGCATCCGGCGCGACGAGACCGCCAGCCGCCGCGACCGCAAGGTCGTGGAGTGGGACCGTAAGCGCGGCATGGTGAAGGTCAACCCGATCCTGGACTGGACCCAGGAGGACATGGACAACTACATCGAGGACAACGGGGTGCTGGTCAACCCCCTGCACTACGACGGCTACCCCTCGATCGGCTGCGCACCGTGCACCCGCCCGGTCGCGCCCGGCGAGGACCCCCGCAGCGGCCGCTGGGCCGGCCTGGGCAAGACCGAGTGCGGCATCCACCTGTGACCTATCCGACGACCCCGCCGATGGTCGCGGTCGCGCACGGGAGCCGGGACCCCCGCGCCGCCGCGACCGTCGCCGAGCTGCTCCGCGCCGTCCGGGTCCGCCGCCCGGACGTCCCGGTGCTGCCGTCCTTCCTGGACCACGCCCCGCCCGCGCCCGACCGGGTGCTGGAGGGGCTGGCCCGGAACGGCCCGGACGGCGACGGGGTGGAGGCGGTGGTGCTGCCGCTGCTCCTCACCGCCGCGTACCACAGCAAGACCGACCTCCCGGGCGTGCTGGCCAGGGTCCGGTCCCGGCGGCCGCGGCTGCGGCTGCACACCGCCCGGACGCTCGGCCCGCACCCCCTCCTGACGGCCGCGCTGGAGCGGCGGCTCGCCGAGGTCGACGTGCGGCCGGGCTCCCCGGGCACGGCCGTCGTCGTGGTGTCGGCCGGTTCCAGCGACGCGTCCGCGAACGCGACCGTCGCCGCCCTCGCCGACCGCTGGCGGGCCCGCGGCTGGTGGGACGCCGCCGCGGCGAACGCGCCCGCCGCGGGCCCGACGCCCGCCGAGGCGGTGACGGCGCTGCGCGCGGAG
>NZ_JBHTJA010000167.1:0-9720 GCF_042675525.1 Actinomadura sediminis | reverse complement strand
GGCCGTCGGCCGGCGCCGGGTGGTTGCGCCGCGCGCTCTCCTCGGCGGCGCGCATGACGGCGGCGGCGCGCGCCGCGCGCTCGGCGGCGGACTCGCCGTCGCCGAAGCCGCCGGCGGCGGGGTGGTCTGCGGGTACAGGGGTGTCGGTCACGTGCTTCCCGTCACGGCTGTTCACGGTGGGCGGTGGACCGTCCTGAGGGTGCCACGGACGGCCCGTGCGGTCACGGAGGGGGAGGGGACATGTCGGAGACGTCGTCCAGCGCGGCGCGGATCTCGCCCGGCAGGGTCAGGTCCTCGCTCTCCAGCGCCGCCGACAGCTGCGCGGCCGTCCGGGCCCCGACGATCGGCGCGGCGACCCCCGGCCGGTCGCGGACCCACGCCAGCGCCACGCTCAGCGGGGAGACGCCGAGGCCCTCGGCGGCGGTCACCACCGACTCCACGATCCGGCCGCACTCCTCGTCCAGGTAGGGGCGGACGAAGTCGCCGTACTGGTCGCCTGCGGCGCGGGACCCGGCGGGGATTCCGGTGCGGTACTTGCCGGTGAGGACGCCGCGGCCGAGCGGCGACCACGGCAGCAGGCCCGCGCCCGCGTCCAGCACCGCCGGGACGACCTCCCGCTCGATGTCGCGGCGCAGCAGCGAGTACTCCAGCTGCGCCGACACGATCGGGGCGCGGCCCGGCCACGCCTTCTGCCAGGCGGCGGCCTTCGCGATCTGCCAGCCCGCGAAGTTCGACACCCCCGCGTACCGGGTGCGGCCCGACGCGACCGCCTCGTCCAGCGCCGACAGCGTCTCCTCCAGCGGCGTCGCCGGGTCGTACACGTGCAGCTGCCACAGGTCGACGTGCTCGAGGTCCAGGCGGTCCAGGGAGGCGTCCAGGGCGCGCAGCAGGTGCCGCCGCGACCCGTCGTAGCGGCCGTCCGGCCGGATCGCCGCCTTGGTCGCGACGACGAGACGGTCCCGGTCGACCAGCTCGCGCAGCAGGTGCCCGAGGATCTGCTCGCTGCGGCCGTCGCAGTAGACGTCGGCGGTGTCCACCAGGGTGCCGCCGGCCTCGGCGAACGCGACGAGCTGCGCGGCGGCCTCGTCGGGTTCGGTGTCCTCGCCCCAGGTCATGGTGCCGAGGCCCAGCCGGGACACCAGCAGCCCGCTCCGCCCCAGGTGACGCTCCTTCATAGGCGGCCAATGTATCGGTCATCGCCGACGCGCATTCGCGCGCCCGCCCCGGCGGGCCGCCGCGCCGCGGGCCGTCCGGGCGCGCTCCGGGCGGCGCTTTTCGTCGCCGGGTGAGCGTTCCCGCCGCGCGTTTGATCACCCGCGCACGAACCGGCGGCGAACCCGGCGCCGAGTCTATTGCCGCGCGTCATCGCCGGGTTAGAGTGCGGCGCCATGGCGCCACCCCCGTTCTCGATGTACTCGCCGAAGGGGCCCGGGGACGACGGCGCGGCCGACGTCACGGCGGGCCTCGCGCCGGTGTACGGGGCCGGGCCGGACGACGACCCGGGCTACCTCGCGTCGCTGCGCGGGGGGACGGTGCTGGGGCGGCTGCGCGCGGTGATGCTGGTGCTGCTGGCCGCGCCCGTCCTCATCCTCGCGATCACGCCGCTGATCGTCGACGAGGGCGACGGGGGCCGCGCCGGGGACGGCGGGCCGTGGCCCTACCTGGTGCTCGCGGTCCTCGCGCTGCCCGCGCTGCTCGCCGGGCCGCGCACGCCGCGCCCCATGCCGCCCGGCGGGACGCGCGGCGACGCGGCGGGGCGGGCGCTGCTGCTGTTCCGGCAGGCGGTGCTGCTGCGTTTCGCGCTGCCGCTGGGCGTCGTCCTGGCGGGGCTGCCGCTGGCGATGGTCGGCCACGGCGAGCTCATCTTCGTCGCGGGGTTCGCGGCCGGGTACCCGCTGCTGGCCGGGCTGGCGCTGCCCACCCGCGGCGGCGTGGAGCGGATCCGGCGGCGGCTGGAGGCGCACGGCGCGGAGTCGCACCTGTGGGCCGTCCTGCTCGCCCCGCAGCCCGGCCCGGACGACCGATGATCAGAGCCAGCCGCTCCTGCGGAGCCGACGGAACAGCAGCGCGCACACCGTCGCCATGACCACCAGCACCGCCGGGTAGCCCCACGTCCAGTGCAGCTCGGGCATGTGGTCGAAGTTCATGCCGTAGATCCCGGCGATCGCCGTCGGCACCGCGATGATCGCCGCCCACGCCGAGATCTTCCGCATGTCGGCGTTCTGCCTGCTGCCCACCAGCGCCAGATGGGCGGTCAGGACGCTGTTCAGCAGCTCGTTGTGCGCGTCGACCTGCGCGTCCACCCGCAGCAGGTGGTCCAGGACGTCCCGGAAGTACTCGCGCGTCCCGGCGCACTCGGGGACGCGGCCCTTGACGATCTCCTGCAGGACCGGGACGAGCGGGTCCTCCGCGCCGCGGAACTCCAGCACCTCCCGCTTCAGCGAGTAGATGTCGGCGGTCACGTCGGGCGCGTCCGGGTCGAACACCGACCGCTCGAGCCCGATGATGTCCACCTCGACCTCGTGCGCGATGACGCCGTACCGGTCGACGACCTCGTCGCACACCGCGTACAGCACGGACGTCGCGCCGTGCCGCAGCATCCCGGGGTCGCGCTCGAGCCGCTCCCGCACCGGCGCGAGCGGGTTGCCGGCGCCGTGCCGGACCGTCACGACGAAGTCGTCGCCGAGGAACACCATGATCTCGCCGACCTCGATGTCGGACGTCGCGTCGATGTAGGTCAGCGTCTTCAGCACCACGAACAGGGTGTCGCCGTACCGCTCCATCTTGGGCCGCTGGTGCGCGGCGACGGCGTCCTCGGCGGCCAGCGGATGCAGCTCCAGCTCGTCCTTGACCTGGTCGAACTCCGCCGCGTCGGGTTCGAACAGGCCGATCCACACGAAGCAGTCGCCGTCCTGGCGGGCGACCTGGAAGGCCTCGCCGATGCCGCCGTCGATGTCGTGCCGGGTGCCGCCCGTGTAAATGGCCTTGTCGACGATCACGGGACGTATTGTCGCGCATCCGCCGGGTCGGTGCCTTCCCCGCCGGGTCGGCGCCGGATCGTCCCGGGCGATCGAGGCGGCGCCGCGCATTGCGTAGAGTTGCCGACTGTGACGACCCTTCTCCTGGTACGGCATGGCCTGACCGCGATGACCGGGCCGATGCTCGCCGGGTGGACTCCCGGGCTCGGCCTGGACGAGCGCGGCCGCGCGCAGGCGGCGGCCCTCGCCGGGCGCATCGCGGAACTCCCCCTGGCCGCGATCGTGTCCAGCCCCCTCGACCGGTGCCTGCAGACCGCCGAGGCGATCGCCGCCGGCCGTCCCGGCGCCGCCGGCACCGTCCGCGCCGACGACCGCTTCGGGGAGGTCCGCTACGGCGACTGGACGGGCCGCCGGATCGAGGACCTGGCGAAGGAACCGCTCTGGCGGGTCGTGCAGACCCACCCCAGCGCCGCGACGTTCCCCGGTGAGGACGGCGAGTCCCTCGCCGCCGCGCAGCACCGCGCCGTCGCCGCCGTCCGCGACTGGAACGCGCGGATCGCCGCCGAGCACGGCCCGGACGCCCTCTACGTCGTGTGCAGCCACGGCGACGTCATCAAGGCGATCGTCGCGGACGCGCTCGGCCTGCACCTGGACCAGTTCCAGCGGATCCACGCCGACCCGGCGTCCCTGACCGCCGTCCGCTACACCGAGCTGCGCCCGTTCGTGGTCCGGCTCAACGACACCGGCGGCGACGTTTCCGCCCTCGTCCCCGAACCGCCGAAGGACGCCGGCGCGGCGCACGCCGGCGACGCCGGGGACGGTTCCGGGAAAGCCGGACTCGGGTCGAGTGACGCGGTCGTCGGCGGCGGCGCGTAGGGTCGGTGTCATGCCCGTCATCTCCTACGATCTGCCGGAGCGGTTCGTGGCCGGTGCCGTCGGGCGGCCCGGCGACCGCGCGTTCTACCTGCAGGCGCGGTCCGGCCGCCGCGTCACCAGCGTCGGCCTGGAGAAGTTCCAGGTGACGCTGCTGGCCGAGCGGCTGGAAGAGCTGCTGGACGAGGTGCTGCGCCGCAGCGGCGGCGACGCGCCCGTGCCCGCGGCGACCCCCTCGGAGCTGCGCGACGACGGCCCCCTCGACCAGCCGGTGGAGGAGGAGTTCCGGGTCGGCACCATGGCGCTCGCCTGGGACCCCGAGGAGGAGCGGGTCGTGATCGAGGCCCAGGAGGTCACCGAGGGCGAGGACGCGGAGGTCGGCGAGGACGACCCCGCGATCGTGGTGCTGCGGGTCCGGATTAGCCCCGCGCAGGCCCGCGCGTTCGCCGAGCGGGCCCTGAAGGTCGTCGCGGCGGGCCGCCCCCCGTGCCCCCTGTGCGGGCTGCCGCTGGACGCCGAGGGGCACGTCTGCCCGCGGCAGAACGGACACCTCGGCTGACATGACGCGCCGCCCCCCGCCCCACGCCGCCGCGCGCCGTCCCGCGACGCGCCGTGCGGGATCGGCGCCGTACTGGATCATGAACGCGGATGCCGGGAGAATGAACGCATGACCCAGTCCTCCCGGGATCGGGCGCCCGCCGGCGACGGCGCGCCCGGGCGCCCGGTGCCGCCGGGCGACGCCGCCGCCGCCGAACGGCTGCTGCTCGCCGGCCGGCTGACGGTGGAGGGCCGGCTCGTCCAGGCGTCCAACGCCACCCTGTACTGCTCGATCGAGCACGAGGGCCGGACGGCCGCCTGCGTCTACAAGCCGGTCGCGGGGGAGCGCCCGCTGTGGGACTTCCCCGACGGCACGCTCGCCGAGCGGGAGGTCGCCGCCTACGAGGTGTCCCGCGTCATGGGCTGGAACACCGTCCCCCCGACGGTGCACCGCGACGGCCCCTACGGTTCCGGCATGGTGCAGCTGTGGGTCGAGCCCGACCCCGACGTGGACCTGGTCGCGCTGTCGCGGTCGGACGACGAGGCGGTGCGGCGGATGGCGGTGTTCGACGCCGTCATCAACAACGCCGACCGCAAGATCGGGCACCTGCTGCCGCCCGGCGACGGCCACGTCTACGGCTGCGACCACGGCGTGTGCTTCTCGGTCGAGTACAAGCTGCGCACCGTGCTGTGGCAGTGGCGCGGGAACCCGCTGACGGCCGAGGCGCTCGAGGCGCTCGCCCGCGTCGACGCGGGGCTGCGCGGCCCGCTGGGGGCGCGGCTGGCGGAGCTGCTCACCCCCGAGGAGGTCGACGCGACCCGGCGCCGCGTGGAGCTGATGCTCAAGCACCGCATCCACCCGTACCCGCCGGAGGACTGGCCCGCCGTTCCCTGGCCGCCGCTCTGATCCGGCCCCGCCGTCACACCGTTCCGGGCAAGATGCTCAAATTGGGGCATGTGCACGGCGATCATCAGTGTCGACCCGTCGTCTCCGGTCCCGGTCCTGCTCGCGGGCGTCCGCGACGAGTTCGTGAACCGCGCCTGGGAGCCCCCGGCGCCGCACTGGCCGGACCGTCCCGGCGTGGTCGGCGGCCGTGACCTGCGCGCCGGCGGCACCTGGCTGGCGGTGGACCCCGCCGCGCCCCGCGCCGGGGTGGTGCTGAACGGGCGCGGCCGGCTCGCGCCCGAGGACCGCCGCGCCAGCCGCGGCGAGCTGCCGCTGCTGGCGGCGTCGGGCGGCGAACCGGGCACCCTGTCCCTGGACGTCTTCGACCCGTTCCACCTGGTCGCCGCCGAACCGGGCCGGGTGCGGCTGTGGAGCTGGGACGGCGACGCCCTCACCGGGCACGACCTGAGTCCCGGCGTGCACCTCATCGTCAACAGCGGCCTGGAGGGCGCGGGAGGGCCCCGCTCGGCGGCCGGCGACGAGCGGGAGGACGCCTACATGGCCGCCCGGCTCGCCCATTTCCGGCCCCGGATGCTCACCGCGCCCCGCCCGGAGCCGGGGTTCGGCGACGAGCCCGCCGCCAAGGCGTGGGGCGCCTGGCTGCCGCTGATCGACGGCGACGGTCTCGCCCGCGCCGACCACCGGGCCCTGCTGCCGCTGATCGACCTCGGCGAGGGGAAGGTGTGGGGCACCACCTCGGTCAGCCTCGTCGCGCTCGCCGAAGACGGCGCGCGCTACGACTTCTCCGCCGTCCCGGGCGACCCCGCCGCCTGGACGCGCGTCCTCTGAACCCACACCTCCCGAGTCCGCCCCCTCTTCCCGCTCCCCCTGGTCCTGGCCCCGCCCCCGGCCCTCGTCCCGCCTCCCGACCGGCCCCCGGCCCCCCGTCTCCCGGCCTCCCCGCTCGGCCGCTTGTCCCGGCCCTCGGTCTCGTCCGGCCCCTGGGCCTCGTCCGTCTCCCCGCTCGGCCGCCTGCCCGGGCGCCTCGGTCTCGTCCGGCCCCGGGCCTCCGCACGCCGCGCCTCGCACGCCGCGCCTCGCACGCCGTGCCGTCTCGGCGTGTCCGCTCGGCGTGCCCGGCGGGCCGCCCGCCGCGCGCATGGACCGTTTTGCCGTAACGGCCCGCCTCCCATGACGCCCGGTGCTACTTTGACTACCTCTTGTGATCTTTGTCGGCGGTGCTGTGGGGGCGGGACCCGTGTTCAAGCAGGAGGTCGCGGGGCGCGCGCGGGGCTCCGGGCGCGGCTCCCGCCGGCGCGCCCGCCGCACGGCGCGGGCGGCATCCCCGCCGGTGCTCCCGCTGTCGGTCCGTCCCGTCGCGGACGATGCCGCGGACGACCTCGCCGGGAGGCCGTGCGCCGCCGCGGGGCGCACGCCGGGCCGGCTCGCCCTCGCCCGGTTCCGGCGCGGCCGGCCCGCGCTCGCCGCGACCGGCACCCTGCTGATCATCGCCCTGTTCGCCGCGCTCGCGCCGCTGTGGGCGCACCTGACCGGCCACCCCTACGACGCGGCGTTCCCCGACACCGGCCTCGACACCGCCGGGCAGCCGCGCGGCCCCGGCCGCGAGTTCTGGCTCGGCGCCGACCAGCTCGGCCGCGACGTGCTGGTCCGCACCGCCTACGGGGCGCGGATCTCCCTCGTCGTCGGGCTGGGCGCGGCGGCCCTCGCCGCGGCCGCCGGCACCCTCATCGGGGTCGTCGCGGGATTCTGCGGCGGTGTCGTCGACACCGTCCTCGCCCGCCTCATGGACGTCATGCTCGCGCTGCCCTACCTGCTCGTCGCGATCACCCTCGCCACCACGTTCCCGGTGTCGTCGGTCGCGGGCGGGCTGGCGATGACGGTCCTGGTCGTCGCGTTCTTCTCCGTCGCGCCGTTCGGCCGGGTCGTGCGCGGGCAGGTGCTGGCGCTGCGGCGCCGCGAGTTCATCGAGGCGGCCCGCGCGCTCGGCGCCTCCAACGCGCGGATCATGGTGTCGGAGGTGCTGCCGAACCTGACCGCGCAGCTCACCGTGCTGACGTCGCTGCTGATCCCCGGCGCGATCGTCGCCGAGGCGACGCTGTCGTTCCTCGGCGTCGGGATCCGGCCGCCGATGCCGAGCCTGGGCTCGATGCTCGGCGAGGGCTCCGACGTGTTCCGGACGGCCTGGTGGCTGCTCGCGGCGCCGGGCGCCCTGCTGCTGCTGACCACGCTGGCGTTCAACCTGCTCGGCGAGGGCGTCCGGGACGCGCTCGACCCGCGCGCCGAAGCCGCCCCCGGGGACGGGTGACCGCCCGTGCCGGGGTTCGTGCTGCGCCGCCTGCTGTTCGCCGCGCTGGTGATGTGGCTGGTGTCCACGCTGGTGTTCGCGTTCCTGCACCTGTCGCCGGTGTCGGTCGAACGCGTCGTCGCCGGGCCCCGCGCCACGCCCGACGCCCTCGAACGGGTCCGGGAGAGCCTCGGCCTGGACCGGCCCGTCCCCGTCCAGTACGCGGCGTTCCTCGGCCGGCTGCTGCGCGGCGACCTCGGCGACTCCCACCTCAACGGCGCCCCCGTCGCCGGTCTGATCGCCGACCGGCTCCCCACGACGCTGCTGCTGGTGTTCGGCGCGGCGGTGCTGTGGTTCGCGGGGGGAGTCCTCGCCGGGGTACTGAGCGCGGCGCGCGCCCGCGGGCCGTGGGACCGCGCCATGACGGTGCTGACGCTGGTGGGGCTGTCCACGCCCCCGTTCGTCGCGGCGCTCGTCCTGCTGCACGTGTTCTCGACCCGGCTCGGCGACGCCGGGCTGCGGTTCTTCGAGGCGGGGCCGCCGCTGCAGGAGCACTTCCTGCAGCGGATGATCCTGCCCTGGGCGGCGCTGGCGCTGCTGATGGCCGCCGCCTACACCCGCCTGACCCGCGGCGCCCTGCTGGACGCGCTCGGCGAGGACTACGTCCGGACGGCCCGCGCGAAGGGCCTCACCGAACGCCGCGTCGTCGTCCGGCACGGGCTGCGGTCCGCGCTCACCCCGGTCGTCACCCAGTTCGGGGTGGACGTCGGCGCCCTCGTCGGCTCCACGGTCGTCACCGAGAAGGTGTTCGGGCTGCAGGGCGTCGGGCAGCTCGTGACCCGCTCCATCGCCACCGGGGACACCCCCGTGGTCATCGGCGTGACCCTGGCCGTGACGTTCGTCGTGATCCTCGCGAACCTGCTGGTGGACCTCGCGTACTCGCTGCTCGACCCGCGGGTGCGTCCCGCCTGACCGCCGCGCCCGCCCGGAACCGGCCGGGCCGTGCGTACGCCGCATCTCACATGAAGTTTCAACGAACGCGGATCAATGGCGTGAGCCGCCCACGGATAAGCTTTCCGTATGCGATCGTGGCACGCCTCCGATGTCCCCAGCCTCTCCGACGCGGGACTGCCCGCCGCGGAGCGGCCGCTCAGCCTGTACGACACGGGGACGGGCGCGACGCAACCCACCCTCCCCGGCGGCGTGCGGGACGGCGGCTCCGCCCGGATGTACGTCTGCGGCATCACCCCCTACGACGCGACCCACCTCGGGCACGCGAACACCTACCTGGCGTTCGACCTGGTGAACCGGGTCTGGCGCGATCTCGGCCACGACGTGCACTACGTGCAGAACGCCACCGACGTCGACGACCCGCTGCTGGAACGGGCCAGGGAGACCGGTGAGGACTGGCGGGACCTCGCCGACCGGGAGATCGAGCTGTTCCGCGCCGACATGACCGCGCTGCGGATCCTGCCGCCGGACCGCTACATCGGCGCGGTCGAGGCGATCCCGCTGGTCGTCGAGATGATCGAGAAGCTGCGCGGCCGGGACGCCGCCTACGACGTGGACGGCGACGTGTACTTCCCCGTGGCCGCCGACCCCGCGTTCGGGAAGGTCAGCCGGCTCACCCGCGCGGAGATGGCGCCGCTGTTCGCCGAGCGGGGCGGCGACCCGGACCGTCCCGGCAAGCGCGACCCGCTCGACGCGCTGCTGTGGCTGCGGCGCCGCCCGGACGAGCCCGGCTGGGACTCGCCGTTCGGGGAGGGGCGCCCCGGCTGGCACGTGGAGTGCTCCGCGATCTCCGTCGAGTACCTGGGCATGGGCTTCGACGTCGAGGGCGGCGGCTCGGACCTGGCGTTCCCGCACCACGAGATGAGCGCCTCGCACGCGCAGGTCGCGACGGGGGAGCGGCCGCACGCCCGCGCGTACGTCCACGCCGGGATGGTCGGCCTGGACGGCGAGAAGATGTCGAAGTCGCGCGGGAACCTGGTGTTCGTGTCGAAGCTGCGGGAGTCGGGCGCCGACCCGATGGCGATCCGGCTGGCGCTGCTCGCCCGCCACTACCGGTCCGACTGGGAGTGGACGGGCGCGCAGCTGGACGGGGCCGCCGAGCGCCTCGCCCGGTGGCGCGCGGCCGTCGC
>NZ_JBHTJA010000166.1:0-9746 GCF_042675525.1 Actinomadura sediminis | reverse complement strand
GGGCCGGGGCCGCGCCCGTCCGCCCGGACGTGCGGCGCGGCGGGGGCTGGCGCCGGGCGGGGCGGCTCATCGGGGCGCGGCGGGGGCCACCGGGACGGCGGCCGGGCTCATCGGACTCCACGACGGCGCAGACTACTGCCCGCGGGCCGGTGACACGCGCGCCCCGGCTCGCATCGGCGTCCGGCGCGTCCGCACGGCCCCCGTCACCGTGCCGCCTCGTCGGCCAGGCCGAGCCGCGCCCACAGGAAGTCGGCGGGCTTCTCGACGGCGAGGCTCGCGTCGATCATCTCGTTGAGGGACGCGGGCTGCCCCCCGCCGACCCGCTGCACCCAGGTGATCACGGCGTAGTGGCCGTAGTTGCGCGCGTAGGCGGCGCTGAACCCCTTCCCGAAGGCGGGGGCGCCCTCGGGGTTCAGCGGGACGATCCAGCCGGCGTTCGTCGCCGGGTCGAGCGTCCGCATGATCTGGTCGGCCCCGGCCTTGTCCTTCAGGTTGACCACGATGAACTGGCCGAGCAGCTTCTTGTCGGCGCTGACGTAGGCGGCGCGGCCGATCTGCGTGCAGCCGTGCGCGGCCAGGTCCTGCCGGAGCCGGTCGCCCCAGGCGGCGCTCGCGCAGTCGGTGAGCTCCGCGCCGGCCTGCGTGAACGTGTACCGGCCGCTCGTGAGGGTCTTGGCCCCGCCGAACGCCTCCGCCTCGGTGATCGCCCGCTGGTCCGCCTCCCGCGAGGCGATCTTGGCGAAGCCGGGCCCGTTGTAGTCCGGGGTGTAGGCCGTCGGCACGGTCTTCGCGACCGCCGCCGGCTTCTCCTCACCGCCGCCCGTCAGCAGGACGACCGCCACGACCGCGACGACCACCGCGACGAGCGCCGCGGCGGCGCCGAACAGCAGCTTGGGAGCGGGGCCCTTCGAGCCGGACCCGCCGCCGTCTTCGGGCCGGGAGTCCCGCCCGCCCTTGGGCGCCGTCCCGGGGGAACCAGTGTCACGTGCCTCGATCACGCCCGGGAGCTTAGCGGTCGGACCGCACCTCGCGCGCCGGAAAGGAGGTTTTGTCCCCGAGACGACCCAAGGTCACGTTTCGGTGGCGGCGCCCCCTCCCCCGCGGCGGCGCCTTCCCGCGGCACCGGCTACACGCCGTTGGCGCCGATGAGCGCGCCCACGCCGTAGGTGATCGCCGCGGCCGCCGCGCCGAACGCGAGCTGCCGCAGCCCGCCGAACCACCAGGCGCGCGTCGTCACCCGCGACACCAGCGCCCCGGCGGCGAACAAGCCCAGCGCGGCGACCGCCGCGGCCGGCCACAGCGACGTCGCGCCCAGCAGGTACGGCAGGACGGGCAGCAGCGCCCCCACCGCGAACGACAGGAACGACGAGCCGGCCGCCAGCAGCGGGGACGGCAGCTCGCCCGGCGCCACGCCGATCTCCTCCTTGGCGTGCACCTCCAGCGCCCCGTCGGGGTCGCGCGAGAGCTGCCGGGCGACCTCGGCGGCCGTCTCGGGATCCACCCCGCGCGACTCGAAGACCTCGGCCAGCTCCCGCTGCTCGGCGAGCGGATGCCGGGCCAGCTCGAGACGCTCGACCTCGATCTCGGCCTCGGCCAGCTCCGACTGGGACGCGACCGAGATGTACTCGCCCGCCGCCATCGAGAACGCCCCGGCGGCGAGCCCGGCCAGCCCCGCGAGCAGCACCACCTGCCGGCTCCCGGAGCCGCCCGCGACGCCCGCGATCAACGCGAAGTTGGAGACCAGGCCGTCCATGGCGCCGAACACGGCGGGCCGCAGCCAGCCGCCGGTGACGTCGCGGTGCCCGTGATGATCCTCCGCCGCCACCGGTCAGGTCACCCCTGCTTGCCGTCCTTGACGGACCGGACGCCCGCGGCCTCGTCGTCCGCCGCTCCGTCGCCCGCGGGCACGTCGTCCGCGGGCACGTCGTCCGCGGGCACGTCGTCCGCGGGCACGTCGTCCGCGGGCACGTCGTCCGCGGGCACGTCGTCCGCCTCGCCCTCCTCGGTCGCCGCCGCGGGCCCGGGCCGGTCCGCGTCGCGGGCCGCGTCCTCGGGCCGGTCGTCCTCGGGCCGGTCGTCCTCGGGGGTCCCGTCCTTCGACGCGTCGTCCGCGGGTTCGGCCGGCTTCCCGGCCTTCGCGGTCCCCGCCGCGCCGCCGCCGTCGTCGCCCCCGCTCGCGGACGCGCCGTCCCGCTTCTCCGGGGCGCCGCCCGGGGTGTCACCGTCGGGCGCGGCGCCGACGTTCTCCGGGCCGGTCCGGTTGCGGGCCCAGTACATGTAGGCGACGGCCGCGAGGAACACGACGACCGACGTCCAGCTGTTCAGCCGCATGCCGAGGATGTGGTGCGCGTCGTCGATGCGCAGCGACTCGATCCAGAACCGGCCCACCGTGTACCCGGCGACGTACAGCGCGAACGCGCGGCCGTGGGTCAGCTCGAAGCGGCGGCCCGCCCAGATGACCAGCACCGCGACGCCCAGGCACCACAGCGACTCGTAGAGGAACGTGGGGTGGTAGGTCGCGATGTCGGCGTACTTGGGGTCGAGGGTGACGCCGTCCGCGAGCCGGGGCCGGTTGTCCTGGTCGATCTCCAAGGCCCAGAACGCGTCCAGGGGCCGCCCGTACAGCTCCTGGTTCCAGTAGTTGCCCCAGCGGCCGATCGCCTGCGCGAGCGCGATGCCGGGCGCGACGGCGTCGGCCATCGCGAGCGGGGACACGCCGCGCGTCCGGCAGCCGATGGCGGCGCCGACCGCGCCGAGCGCGACCGCGCCCCAGATGCCGAGCCCGCCCTCCCAGATCTCCAGCGCCCGCATCGGGTCGCCGTCCGCCCCGAAGTACCGCTGGTAGTCGGTCAGGACGTGGTACAGCCGGCCGCCGACCAGGCCGAACGGCACCGCCCACACCGCCACGTCGATGACCGTGCCGGGCCGGCCGCCCTTGGCGGCCCAGCGCCGCTCGCCCAGCCATACGGCGACGACGATACCGATGATGATCATGATGGCGTAGGCGCGGATCGGGACGGGCCCGAGGTACCAGACGCCCTGCGAGGGACTCGGGATGTAGGCGAGCGGCTGCATGGGCGTTGACGTTACCGCCTCCGGCCCGCTCCCGTGCCCCGCTATGCCCGCATCTCCGCGTCGCGGGTTCCGCCGGCGTCCCGTCCGGCGCCCGCCGCGTTGCCGGACATGCCGCCGGACGCGCTGCCGGTCGGCGTCGGGGTGCTCCCCTGGGCATCGGCGACGGCCTCGCGCAGCCCCTCGGCGGTGAGCGCCTCGCCGGTCAGCTTGCGTCCGTTCAGCGCGAGGTAGGGGGTGGAGTCCACGCCGGCGCGGCCGGCGGCCGCGGTCGCGTCCTCGACCTCCTCGATCTTCTGCATCCGCCGGACGCAGGTCTCGAACGCCTGCCCGGTGATGCCGACCTCGGACGCCCAGGAGACGAGCTGGTCGTGCGTGAAGCCCTCGTCGCCCTCCAGCGGCTGGTGGGTGAACAGCTTGTCGTGGTAGGCCACCCACTTGTCGGCGGGCGCGCAGGCGGCGGCGTTCGCGGCGCGGCGCGAGTTCGACATGAGCGGGTCCTGCTGGAAGAGCTGGAACGGCCGGTAGACGACCTTCACCTTGCCCTGGGCGGCCAGGTCCTTGACCGTCGCGCCGAGGCGTTCCTCCATGGCGCGGCAGGCGGGGCACTGGAAGTCCTCGTAGATCTCCAGGACGGGCGCGTGCACGCCCTGCTTCGCCATCGCGACCGACCCGTCCTGCTGCCGCGTGGTGGGCGCGAGGGGCCCGTCGTACTCGGCGACCGGGTCGGGGCCGCTCTGCCGGCCGGTCACCATGACGACGACGGCGACCGCGACGGCCGCCGCCGCGACGACGCCGAGCACCACCACGAGCGCCCGCCGCCGTTTCGCGCGGGCGGCGTCCCGTGCACGTTCGTCCGCGAGCCGGCGGCGCGCGGAACCCTCATTGTCGGCCATGCTTCGATCCCCCGATCGGCCTGACTGTCGCAGCAGGTCCGAGCGTACCGACGGGAGACCTCCGCCACACGCTGCGACGCGCGCCGCACGCTCCGTGTCGCGGAGCGTGCGGCGCGCGTCGTCCGATCGGGCGGGCCGGGGTCAGCCTTCGGAGCCCTCCCCGGACGCGGACGGCGACGCGGACGGCGACTCCGGCGCGGACCCGGTGGGCGACGCGGACGGCGACGGGGCGGCAGCGGCGGCGGCGTCGACGGTGGCGCGCAGCGCCGCGGGGTTCATCGCGACGCCGTTCTCGATCTGCTTGCCGTCCAGGAACACCGAGGGGGTGCCCTCGACGCCGCGCTGCTCGAGCGCGTACGTCGTCATCTGCTTGACCTTGGCCTCCTGCTTCAGGTCCCGCACGCACGACTCCCACTCGGGGTCGGTGATGCCGATGTCGCGGCCCCACTTGACGAGGTCGTCGGGCGCGAACCCCTCACTGCCCTCGTGCGGCTGGAACTGGAACAGCGCGTCGTGGTAGGAGATCCACTTGTCGGCGGGCGCGCAGAGCGCCGCGTTCGCCGACCGCAGCGAGTTGATCTTGATCGGGTCCCGCTGCTGGCCGAACAGGTGGAACGGCCGGTAGACGACCTTGACCTTGCCGTCGAGCGCGAGCTTCTCGATCGTCTCGCCGGTGGCCTCCTCGAAGTCCTTGCAGATCGGGCACTGGAAGTCCTCGAAGATCTCCAGGACCGGCTTCTCCACGCCCGGCTGCGCCATCACGATCGAGCCGTCGTCCTGGCGGGTCAGCGGCGCGAGCTCGCCCTCGTGCGCGACGGCGGTGTTGTTCTTGTTCCGCTGCTCGATGATCAGGACGGTGCCGACGACCACGACGGCCACCGCGACCACCGAACCGATGACGATGGCGAGCAGCCGCCGCTGCTTCGCCCGCGCGGCCTGCCGCTTGCGCTCGGCGGCCAGGCGCTCCCGCGCGGACCGCTCCCGTGCGGCCTTGCTCATTGACACTCCTATGCGTGGGGGGTCCGCGCCGAATGGGGCGGCGCGGTCCCGGCGGTTCGGTCGTCCCTGCCGGTACACCCGGCCGGTCGCCTCGCCGGCCGTCCGTGGGGGCCGTCCGGGGGCCGGCCGGACCCGTCAGTCGACCTGACCGATCCGCCGGAATTCGTCGAACAGAACGAGGATGAAGAGCAGGGTAGCGATGACGTGCACCCCGGTGCACCACAGGCAGATCTTATGCAGCAGTGCGAGTTCCACGGTCACGAGATAGACGACGAACAGCACGCCGACCGAGGTGCTCGCGATCCGTCCCCACCGCAGCGGCGGCCACTGCGACCGCAGCGCCCACGGGGTGATCAGTACGGCGAACCCCAGGAAGAACGCGAGCCCGAGGAACGGCATCGGGATGCCGAGCAGGGCCGCGTACTCGCTGGACGTGACGGCGTGGCAGTCGACCGTCGACGACGTCGAGCACACCAGCGCCCCCTCGTCGTAGTGCGTCACCGCGAGGTAGCCGGAGATCCCCAGCCCGGCGATCGTCAGCAGCCAGGCCGACGCCAGGAACCACATCGGCCGCGCCGGCTCCCTCGCCGCCGCGCCGCCGCGCTCCTCAGCCGTCATCTCTTGCGTCATCGTGATCCTCCGGGACCGCCTCCGCTGGCGAACTCACCTTACGGGAGTGCGACGGTCCCACAAGCATCAACCGATCGGCGCCGCGAGTTCGTTCCCGCACGGACGCGGAACGTCCCCGGGAATCGCCCGCGCGGGCGGTTCCCGGGGACGTCCGGTGGTGCGGCCGGGCGTGCCCGGCGGGCGCCCGGGCGGGCGGTCAGGCGCCGCGGCGGACGCCCGCCGCGAGGTCCTCGGTGAGGGCGCGGAGGTCCGTGAGGCCGGTGGCGAGGTCGGGGGCGTCGAGGAGGCGGCGGACGAACGCCGTGCCGACGATGACGCCGTCGGCGAACCCGGCGACCTCGGCGGCCTGGGCGCCGTCGCTCACGCCGAGGCCGAGCCCGACGGGCAGGTCCGCGCCGCCCTTGTCGATGAGCGCGCGGGTGCGCTCGACGAGGCGCGGCGCGCCGGTGTCGACGGCGCTGCGGGTGCCGGTGACGCCCATCAGCGAGGCGGCGTAGACGAACCCGCGGCTCACGCTGGTGATCGTCTCGATGCGCTCGTCGGTGGAGCTGAGCGCGACCAGGAACACCCGGTCGAGGTCGTGCTCGTCGGACGCGGCGAGCCAGTCGCCGCCCTCCTCGGGAGTGAGGTCCGGGGTGATGAGCCCGGCCCCGCCGGCGGACGCGAGGTCGCGGGCGAACGCGTCCACGCCGTAGTGGTCGACGGGGTTCCAGTAGGTCATGACGAGCGTCGGGACGCCCGTGGCGGCGACGGCCTCGACGGTGCGGAACACGTCGGCGACCCGGAAGCCGCCGACGAGCGCCCGGTGGACGGCGTCCTGGATGACGGGCCCGTCCATCATCGGGTCGGTGTAGGGCAGGCCGAGCTCGATGACGTCGCAGCCCGCGTCGACCATCGTCCTGGCGGCCTCGATCGCGCCGTCGCGGGTGGGGAACCCGACGGGCAGGTAGCCGACGAGCGCGGCGCGCCCCTCGGCCCGGGCCTTGTCGTAGGCGGTCTTGGCTGTCACCGGCCCTCCCCTTCGGGCATCAGGCCGAAGTGGGTGGCGGCCGTGTGCATGTCCTTGTCGCCGCGCCCCGACAGGCAGACGACGATCGTGGCGTCGGGTCCGAGTTCCGCGCCGACCTTGAGGGCGCCGGCGAGCGCGTGCGCGGACTCGATCGCGGGGATGACGCCCTCGGTGCGGCACAGCAGCGCGAACGCGTCCATGGCCTCGGCGTCGGTGATCTCGCGGTACTCGGCGCGGCCGGAGTGGTGCAGCCAGGCGTGCTCGGGGCCGACGCCGGGATAGTCGAGCCCGGCGGAGATCGAGTGGGTCTCCTGGGTCTGCCCGTCGCCGTCCTGCAGCAGGTAGGTGCGCATGCCGTGGATGACGCCGAGGGACCCGCCGGTGAGCGTCGCCGCGTGCCGTCCGGACGCGACGCCGTCGCCGCCCGCCTCGAACCCGTAGAGCCGGACGGACTCGTCCGGGACGAACGCGTGGAACGCGCCGATCGCGTTGGAGCCGCCGCCGACGCACGCCACGACCGCGTCCGGGAGCGCGCCCGTCAGTTCCAGGCACTGCCGCCGGGCCTCCGCGCCGATGACCCGGTGGAAGTCGCGGACCATCATCGGGAACGGGTGCGGGCCCATGGTGGAGCCGATGCAGTAGTGCGTGTGGTCGACGCTGGCGACCCAGTCGCGGAACGCCTCGTTGACGGCGTCCTTGAGGGTGCGGCTGCCGTTGCGGACCGGGACGACCTCGGCGCCGAGCATCCGCATCCGCGCGACGTTCAGGGCCTGCCGCTCGGTGTCGACCTCGCCCATGTAGACGGTGCAGTCGAGGCCGAGGAGGGCCGCGGCGGTGGCGGTGGCGACGCCGTGCTGGCCCGCGCCGGTCTCGGCGATGACGCGGGTCTTGCCCATCCGCCGGGTGAGCAGCGCCTGCCCCAGCACATTGTTGATCTTGTGCGAGCCGGTGTGGTTGAGGTCCTCGCGCTTGAGCAGGACGCGGGCGCCGCCCGCGTGCGCGGAGAACCGCTTCGCCTCGGTCAGCAGGCTGGGGCGGCCCGCGTAGTTCGCGAGGAGCTCGTCGAGCTCGCCGGTGAACGCCGGGTCGTGCTTGGCGGTCTCGAACTCGCGGGTGAGCTCGTCGAGGGCCGCCATCAGCGCCTCGGGGGCGAACCGCCCGCCGAAGGGCCCGAAGCGGCCCTGCGCGTCCGGCAGGGCGTCGGGCACGGCGGCGCCCGCGGTGTCGGTGGTCATGAAAGAACGTGTCCTGTCGTGGCGTGTGGGGATGTGTGTCCGGTCAGCGAAGGATGGACCGGCCCCGCCATCGCTCGTGCAGCGGTTCGACCTGCATGGCCGTACCCTACCGGTCCGCCGTCAGCCGCTCTGCCGGAGCGCGGGGTGCGCGCCGGCGGCGACGAGGTCGGCGACGGCGGAGCGCGGGTCGCGGCCGATCACCAGGCTCTCGCCCACCAGCACCGCGTCGGCGCCGGAGGACGCGTAGGACAGCAGGTCGTGCGGGCCGCGCACGCCCGACTCGGCGACCTTCACCGCCTCCTTGGGCAGCAGCGGCGCGACCCGGGCGAACACGCCGCGGTCGACCTGCAGGGTGCGCAGGTCGCGGGCGTTGACGCCGATGATCTTGGCGCCGGCCGCCACGGCCCGCTCCGCCTCCTCCTCGGTGTGGACCTCGACGAGCGGGACGAGCCCGATCGACTCGGCGCGCTCGATCAGCGACACCAGCGCGTCCTGCTCGAGGGCGGCGACGATCAGCAGCGCCATGTCGGCGCCGTGGGCGCGCGCCTCCCACAGCTGGTAGGAGGTGACGATGAAGTCCTTGCGCAGGACGCACACGTCGACGTTGGCGCGGACCTCGGCGAGGTCGGCGAGGCTGCCGCCGAACCGCCGCCGCTCGGTCAGCACGCTGATGACCTTCGCGCCGCCGGCCTCGTAGTCGCGGGCCAGCGCGGCGGGGTCGGCGATGGCGGCGAGCGCGCCCTTGGACGGGCTGCTGCGCTTGACCTCGGCGATCACCGAGACGCCGGGGCCGCGCAGCGCGGCCAGCGCGTCCCGGGGCGGCGGGGCGGTCGACGCCTTCTCCTTGAGGGCGTCGAGCGGAACCTCGCGCTGCCTGTCGGCGAGATCGGCTCGGACGCCCTCGATGATCTCGTCCAAAACGCTCAAGGTGACAGGCCCCCTATTTCAGGTCGATCCGTGCACCGATCGTAGCCGCCCCTCCGGACGCTTCTCGCAGCAGGGCGGCCGGGTGCCGGTCAGGGCGCGAGGGCCTGCGCGAACGGCAGGTTCCGCAGCACCCAGTAGACGACGATCACACCCAGGAACGTGAAGACGGGCCCGGGGCGGAACAACGCGGACCGCATCGGCAGGCCGCGCGCGCTGAGCAGCACCCACCGGCCGTACAGGTAGCCGAAGACGGGCAGGAGCAGGAACAGCAGCGGGTTGAGCCCGAACGCGGTGCCCGCGTCGCCGTGCGTCAGGGCGTGCACCATCCGGGTCATGCCGCAGCCGGGGCAGTAGAGCCCGGTCAGCGTGAGGAACGGGCAGGACGGGTAGTGGCCCGCCTCGTTCGGGTCCACGAACGCGACGAGCGTCGCGCCGGCCGCGGCGGCGGCGAGCACCGCGGCGGGACCCAGCAGTGCCCGGGCCCGGCGCCTCGGCGGCGCCGGCGGGTGCGCGTGCACGGTCATGTGCCCAGCGTAGAGGCCGGGCGCCGAGATCAGGCGCCGTGGCCGGACGCGCGGCCGGATGCGGGGCCGGACGCGCGGCCGGGCGCCGAGGTCACGCGCCGAGGTCACGCGTCGAGGACGTAGCCGACGCCGCGGACGGTGCGGATGGGGCCGTCGTGGTGGCCGCCGACGCCGAGCTTGGCGCGGAGCTGGGCGATGTGGACGTCCACGGTGCGGCTCCCGGCGCCCGCGCCGGGTCCCCAGGCGGCGTCGAGGAGCTGCTCGCGGGTGAAGACCCGGCCGGGATTGGTCATCAGGAACTCGAGCAGGTCGGTCTCGGTGCCGGTGAGGGCGACGCGCCGTTTCCCGACGGCGGCGGTGCGGCGGTGCGGGTCGAGGGCGAGCGGGCCGGCGCGCAGCGGGCCGGGGGCGGCGCCCGCCCCGGCCGCCGCGCCGTGCAGGGCGTCGGTGACGG
>NZ_JBHTJA010000165.1:0-9791 GCF_042675525.1 Actinomadura sediminis | reverse complement strand
CCGCGCCGGTCGCCTCGGCGACGCGGTCGGCGATGGACGCGGCGCGCGCGGCGAGTTCGGCGGTCGCGCGGCCGGTGGCGGCGCGGCGGTCGGCGAGCCACTTCTCGACGTTCGCGAACACCTCGGTGGCGAACAGCTGCTCGAGGACCTTGCGGCGCTCGTCCGCCTTGGCGCGCAGGAACCCGGCGAACTCGCCCTGCGGCAGCATCGCGACCTGGCAGAACTGGACGGCGCTCATGCCGAGCAGGTCGCCGACGAGGTCGCCGGTCTCGTCGATGCGGTTGGACACGCCCGTCCAGCCGCCGTGCCGGAACTCCTCCAGGAGGACCTTGTGGTGCTCCCGTATCGTGCCGGACCCGCGCATTTTGGGACGTTCCCACTCCGGGGAGCGGGTGAGGCGCAGCCGGCGGCCCCGGATCGTCGTCTCCAGGACGACCCTGGGCGCGGCGCCCGGCGCCGCGTGGTCGCTGCGCAGTCCCTTCGCCCGGTTGCGGACGCCGGGGACCTGCCCGTAGAGGGCGAAGCACACGGCGTCGAGGACGCTGGTCTTGCCCGCGCCCGTCCGTCCCTGGACGAGGAACAGCCCGGCGTCCGACAGCGCGTCGAAGTCGATCTCCTCGGTGCCGGAGAACGGGCCGAACGCCGTGACCTCCAGCCGATGCAGCCTCACGCGAGCGACTCCTTCTGGCGGCAGTGCTCGAACGCCTCGTGCAGGAGGGCGCGCTCGTCCGCGCTCGCGGGCGCGCCCGACACCTCGGCGACGAAGTCGCCCGCGATGTCGAGCTCCGACTTCTCCCGGATCCGCTCCGACCAGCCGCGGGGCGCGTCGGCGCCGCCGCCCTCCGGCTCGTACCCGAGGACGAGCGCGTGCGGGAACCGGCGGCGCAGCCGCTCCATCGCGCCGGACGGGCGGCGCGCGTCGGTCAGCGTGATCTGGAGCCAGCGGTCCTCGAACTCCTCGAACCGTGCCTGCCGCAGCAGGTCGTCGAGGCGGCCCCGGATCCGGCCGAGGCGGCGCGGGACGGGCGCCTCCGCGAACTCGGCGTGGACGCCGTCCGCGCGCAGGTCGACCAGCCAGGAGCCCTTGACGTGGTGCTCCTCGGAGAACGAGTAGGCCAGCGGCGAGCCGGAGTAGCGGACGCGGTCGGTGACGGCCCACTTCCCGTGCAGGTGGCCGAGGGCGGCGTAGTCGACGCCGTCGAACACCGACGCGGGGACGTGCGCGGAGCCGCCGACGGAGATGTCGCGCTCGCTGTCGCTGGCCTCGCCGCCGGTGACGAACGCGTGCGCGAGGACGACCGAGCGGACGTCCGGGCCGCGCGCGTCGGCGTCGGCGCGGACGCGGCGCATCGCCTCGGCGAGCACGGCGGCGTGGCTGCGCTCGTCCAGCTCCCACTCGTGCCGGGCGAACTCGGGCTCGAGGTAGGGGATGCCGTAGATCGCGGCGTCGCCGACGAGGACGGGCTCCCCCACGCGGGCGAACTCGGTGCGGACGTGGACGCCGGCGTCGTCCAGGAGCCGCGCCCCCCAGCCGAGCCGGCTCGCCGAGTCGTGGTTTCCGGCGATCAGCACCACCCGGGTCAGCGCCTTCAGCCGCGCCAGCGCGTCGCTGCACAGCCGCACGGCGTCGACGCTCGGCAGCGCCCGGTCGTAGACGTCGCCGGAGACGAGCACGCAGTCCACCCGCTCCGCGCGGACCGTGTCGACGAGGTGGTCGACGAACGCCTCCTGCGCGTCCTTCAGGGACTCGCGGTGGAACGATCTGCCGAGGTGCCAGTCGGAGGTGTGGAGGATTCGCATGTCGGGGGCAACCCTAGGACTCACCTCCGACACATCCGGCGCAGAAACGCCGAGTCGCCACAAAGGATCTTCGATTCCCCGCTTCCGGGCCGGTGCGCGCCCCGGACGCCCTAGTGTTCGACGGGTGAGCGAACGTCCCTACGTCCTGTTGAGCTGCGCGATGTCCGTCGACGGGTACATCGACGACGCGGGCCCGGAGCGGCTGCGGCTGTCGAGCGCCGCGGACTGGGACCGGGTCGACGCGGTGCGCGCGAGCTGCGACGCGATCCTCGTCGGCGCCGGCACCGTCCGCGCCGACGATCCGCGGCTGCTGGTCAAGTCCCCCGCGCGGCGGGAGCGGCGGGTCGCGCGGGGGCTGCCGCCCGACCTGACGAAGGTCACGCTGACCTGGAGCGGCGACGTCGATCCGGACGCCCGGTTCTTCACCACCGGGGAGTCGCCGAAGCTCGTCTACACCGCGTCGGCGGCGGCCGGGGCGCTGGCGGAGCGGCTCGCCGGGCGCGCCGACGCGATCGGCGCCGGGGACCCGCCGGAGCTGACGAACGTGCTCGCCGACCTCGCGGACCGGGGTGTGCGGCGGCTGATGGTGGAGGGCGGCGGCGGCGTCCACACCGCGTTCCTGACCGCCGGGCTGGCCGACGAGCTGCAGCTCGTCGTGGCGCCGTTCTTCGTCGGCGACCCGGCCGCGCCGCGGTTCGTGCACTCGGGCGTGTTCCCGCAGCGCCCGGACCGTCCGATGCGGCTGGAGGAGGTGACCCGCATCGGCGACCTGGTGCTGCTGCGGTACCTGACGGCGGGCCGGCGCGGCTGACGGGCAGGATGGATCCCATGGACGACCACCACTGGCTGCGGCTCGCCTGCGAGCTGGCGGCGCTGTGCCCGCCGTCGCGGACGGCGTTCTCCGTCGGCGCGGTGATCGTCGGCGCGGACGGACGGGAGGTCGCGCGCGGGCACTCGCGGGAGGGCGACCCGCACGACCACGCGGAGGAGGCGGCGCTCGCCAAGACGTCCGGCGACCTGGCGGGCGCGACCGTCTACAGCTCGCTCGAACCCTGCGGGAGGCGCGCGTCCCGGCCCCGGACGTGCGCGGAGCTGATCGTCGCGTCGGGCGCGCGGCGCGTGGTGTTCGCGTGGCGGGAGCCGGCGCTGTTCGTGGAGGGCACGGGCGCCGGGCTGCTGGAGGCGGCGGGCGTCGAGCTCGTGGAGCTGCCCGGGCTGGCGGACCTGGCCCGCGAGCCCAACGCGCACCTGCTCTGACGGCCGTCAGCCGAAGGACGGCTCGGCGTGCGGGCGTCCCTTGAGCTCGTGGAAGCCCTCGACGCCCGCGACCAGCAGCGTCCCGTCCCAGAGCCGCCCGGCCTCCTCCCCGCGCGGGACGCGCGACAGCACCGGGCCGAAGAACGCGACGTCGCCGACCGCGACGATCGGGGTGCCGACGTGGTCGCCGCCGATCCGCCGCAGCGCGCCGGCCGTGGACGCGCGGATCGCGTCGTCGCGCTCGTCCGACTCGGCCGCCGCCGCGAGCCCCGCCGGAAGCCCGGCCTCGGCGAGCGCGGCCGGGATCGTCCGCTCGTCGGTCTCGCCGCGCTCGTGGACGCGGGCGCCGAGCGCGAGGTGGAGGCGCCCGAGCCCGTCCGGGCCGGCGTGCTCCTCGGCGGCGGCGCAGACCCGGGCGGGCAGCCACAGGTAGCCGTCCGGGTCGCCCTCGGGGTCGTCGTCGCGGTTCTCGTTGAGGGCGGCGAGGCTCAGCAGCCGCCAGCGGAGTTCGAGGGGACGGACGCGCGCCGCCTCCAGCAGCCAGCGGGTCGTGATCCAGGTGTACGGGCAGGCGGGATCGACCCAGGCGTCCACGATGTCGGTCATACCGACCTTCCTACCGGATGAGACTGGAGTCTCATCCGCTCTTCCACCGGCCCGGGGGCGCGTGCGATGCTGTCACCAACCAAGCACTCGCTTTGATCACGGACACGGCCGCCCCCGAGGGCAGGAGGCACCCCAGCATGCGCGAGCACGATCGGTTCTTCATCGGCGGCGGGTGGGCCGCCCCGGCCGGAACCGGCACGATCGAGGTCATCTCCCCCCACACCGAAGAGGTCATCGGCCGCGTCCCGGACGGCACCGAGGCCGACATGGACGCCGCCGTCGCGGCGGCGCGGCGGGCGTTCGACGAGGGCCCGTGGCCGCGGATGGCCCCGGCCGAGCGCGCCGAGATCCTGGGGCGGCTGTCGGCGATCTACGCCGAGCGGCAGCAGACGATGGCGGAGCTGGTCACCGCCGAGATGGGCTCGCCGATCGGGTTCTCGATCTTCGGGCAGGCAGCGATCCCGCAGATGGTGCTCCAGTACTACACCGACCTCGCCGCCACCTACACGTGGGAGGACGAGCGCCCGGGCATGCTCGGGCCGGTCACCGTCACCCGCGAGCCCGTCGGGGTCGTCGCGGCGATCGTCCCGTGGAACGTCCCGCAGTTCACGCTCATGCTGAAGCTCGCGCCGGCCCTCATCGCCGGATGCACCGTGGTCGCCAAGCCGTCCCCGGAGACGCCCCTGGACACCTACCTGCTCGCCGAGTGGATCCAGGAGGCGGGTATTCCGGAGGGCGTGGTGAACATCGTCCCCGCCGGGCGCGAGGCCGGCGCGTACCTGGTGGCGCACCCGGACGTCGACAAGGTGTCGTTCACCGGGTCCACCGCCGCCGGACGCAAGATCGGCGCCGTCTGCGGCGAGCAGCTCAAGCGGGTGACGCTCGAGCTCGGCGGCAAGTCCGCGGCGATCGTCCTGGAGGACGCCGACCTGGCCTCGACGGTCGAGGGGTTCAAGCTGGCGTCGCTGATGAACAACGGCGAGGCGTGCGCCGCGCAGACCCGCATCCTCGCCCCCCGCAGCCGCTACGACGAGGTCGCCGACGCCCTCGCCGCGATGGTCGGCGGGCTCACGGTGGGCGACCCGTCCGACTACACCAGCGAGATCGGCCCCCTGGTCGCGCAGCGCCAGCAGGAACGCGTCGAGGGCTACATCCGCCTCGGGCAGGACGAGGGCGCGAAGATCATCACCGGCGGGCTGGACCGCCCCCACGACCGCGGCTGGTACGTCGCCCCGACCGTCTTCGGGGACGTCCGCAACGACATGCGCATCGCCCGCGAGGAGATCTTCGGGCCCGTCCTGGTCCTGATCCCCTACGAGGACGAGGACGACGCGGTCCGCATCGCCAACGACAGCGAGTACGGCCTCGGCGGCTCGGTGTGGACCGCCGACCCCGAGCACGGCGTCGAGGTCGCGCGCCGCATCCGCACCGGGAGCTGCGGCGTCAACATGTACGTCCTCGACCCCAACACCCCGTTCGGCGGCTACAAGAACAGCGGCCTGGGCCGCGAGCTCGGCCCCGAGGGCCTCGCCGCCTACCTCGAGCACAAGTCCATCCCGCGCCAGGGCTGACCCCGGGGTCCACCGTCCGGTCGATGCGGGACCACCCCCGCGCCGACCGGACGGTCGATGCCGGCGCGGGCGTCCCCGGCGCCGTACGGGGAGCACCGGCGGCGTTCGAGCGCGGGCTGCCGCGGCCCGGGGCGGGGGGCTGACGGCGTCCGATTCCGCGATCGTCGGTCCGGAGCCGTACGGTAGTGCGCCGTGTCCCCTACCACCGACGATGAAGCCGCCAGCCTGGACGACGTCCTGGTCGGCGAGGCCGTCCTCGGCGTCTACCGGCAGATGTTCGCGGCGCTCGCGCGCGACAGCGGCGCCGTCGTCGACGATCCCGAACTGGTCGACGTCGCCGAGACGCTGCTCGCCGCGTTCGCCGACGCGGGCGAGGAGGGGCTGAGCCGTGAGCAGATGCGCTACGTGTGCCGGGCGTACCCGTCCGAGGTGTTCGAGAACCGGCTGCGGGTGCTGAAGGGGCTCGGCGCCGTCCGCGAGGTGTTCCCCAAGCCGAACCAGCTCCGGTACCGGGCGTCGTTCACGAGCGTGGTCGGGCTGATGTTCGTCCGGCGGATGATGCTGGACGGCGGGCAGAGCGAGATGCACCGGCTGCTGGCGCTCGAGCAGCTCAACGTCGCCGACCCGCGGATGACGGCCGAGCAGGCGCGCGACGGCGCGGACGGGCTCGCGCGCGCGTTCCGGCTGTGGAGCGTGGAGCTGCTGACGCTGACGAACGGGACGATCGAGGAGCTGCGGGAGCAGGCGCCGAAGCTGTGGGGCACCGAGGAGATCCTGGTGCGCGCCGAGCGGCTGCACGGCGCCATCCTGCGCCGCTGGCCGCAGCTCGACCGCACCTGCACCGACCTGCGCGCCGCGATCTACGCCTACGGGGACGCGTCGCGGCGCGCGGCGGCGCGGCTGTCGGACTCGGCGGGCACCACCCGGAACCTGACGCTGCTGCCGCCGGAGACGTGGCGGACGTTCACCCGGACCGCGTCCCGCGAGGAGCTGGCGGCCGTCCTGGACGGGTTCGTCTTCGACGCGCCCGCGCCGTGGCACGAACCGGCGGCGGTGGTGACGGCCGTCGAGGACGGCCCGCGCGCGACCCCGCCGCGGCCCGCGCCGCCGCGCCCGTCCGTCCCGGACGCGGGCCTGTCCCGCGACACCGGGTCGGACGACGCCGCCGCCGAACGGCTGCGGGCGGTCGCCGAGGAGGCGCTGCGCGGCCGCGACCGCGCCGCCGTCGCCGACGTCCTCGGTGCCGACTGGGCGTCCGCGCGCCGGACGCTCGCCGACCTGTCCGCCGCGCACCTGCACCCCGAGCTGCCGTACCGGCTCGTGTGGGAGGACGGCCTGGACGCGCGGCCCGGCGGGGTTCCCGCCTGGCTGTCCCCGGGATGGTTCGAGCGGGCATGAGCGGACGGACGGACGAAGGGGGCGGTGTGGATCCGCAGGTGCTGGCCCGTGCCCGCGCCCGCGTGCTGGGCGTCCCGTCGATGGACGCGGCGGAACCCGTCCCGTCCGGGGTCCGCACGGCGTCGGACGGCGCCCGCGTGTGGCTCCTGCCGGAGTGGCCGGACGGCGCGACGCCCGCGCTGCTGGAGGAGTACGACACGGCGCCGATGCCGCTGGACCGCGCGGGGCAGGCGCGCCGCGTCCTGGCCGCCGCGCTGCGCTGCTGCTGGCTGCGGCTGGACGACGCCCCGTGGCCCGGGACGCCCGCCCCGGTCGCGCACGTGCTGGAGGTGTACGGGGGGATGACGCGCGGCGACGCCGACCTCGCGCGCCGCTGGGCGACCGGCGAGCTGCGCCGCCTCGCCGACACCGGCTGGCTGCTGCTGGACGAGGACGCGGGCACGGTCCGTCCGGGCCCGCGCACGGCCCTGTGGCCGGAGGGCTCCCTGGCGTCCCTGCGCGACCTCCTCCGCCGCCTCCCCCACCCGCCCCAGACGCCCGAACCGTCCCAGACGGACGAACCGCAGGCGGAGCCGTCCGAGGCGGCGGACGAACCGCAGGCAGGACAGCCGTCGGCGCCGCAGCCGCGAGCGGAGCAGCCGCAGGCGGAGCCGTCGGCGGCGGACGAATCGCAGGCGGAGCGGCCGGCGGCGGAGGAACGGTCGCCGGAACAGCCGCCGCGAGCGGAACCGTCACCATCGGGACCGGCACCATCGGAACCGGCACCAGCGGAACCGGCGTCGTCGGGGGCGCGGGCGGAGGGGCCGGGGCGGTGAGCGAGCTGTTCGAGAGCCTGCTGCGGCCCTACGACGAGCGGCGGCGGGCGGAGCTGGTCGCCGCGTACACGGCGGTGGAGCACGCGGCGGAGCCGGTGCCGGAGGTGCGGTTCCCGGCGCTGCGCGAACCGGCGCTGCGCCGCACGGTCGAGGGGATGCTCGCGCTGAGCGGCCGGACGCTCGTCCGGTCCGACCGGACGAAGTGGATTTCGGGCTACCGCGACGACGTCGCCGCCGAACTGGCGCGCGACCCCGAGTGCGTCCCGCCCGTCCGGGACCGCGCCGTCCTGACGCTGGTGCTGATCCACTCGGTGGCGATCCCGCGCGCCGCCGGGCGGCTCGGCGACGACTCGTGGCTGTCGCCGTTCCCGACGCCGGTCGACGAGCTGCGCCGCCGCACCCAGCTGCCGGTCGGCGAGCTGGACGCGGCGCTGCGGCGGCTGCGGCTCGCCGGGCTGGTGTCGCAGGTCAAGGCGGGTTCGGACGACACGGGCGGGTTCGTCCCCGGCCCGCAGTTCCACCGGCTGACGCCCGCCGCGCGGCGGCGGCTGCAGGAGGAGCTGATCCTGGCGGCCGGGCCGGACTCGCCGCTCGCGGCGGCCATCCGGGCCCGCCGCCGCAACCGGGAAAGCGATCAGGGGGAGAACACGTGACGGCCGTGCTGGAACCGCTCGTCCCGGGCCCGGCCCGGGACGCCGAGAACATCGTCGGCGACCGCACGCTCGTCGCCGTGCAGGCGGTGAACATCTCGCGGCTGTCGACGCACCCGGTGCCGACCGTGCCCGGGACGCTGATCGTGGTGGCCGGGCAGGGGCCGAAGGACTCCAACGGCGCGGGCAAGTCGTCGTTCATCGCCGCGATCACCGCGCTGCTCGGGGACGAGCAGTGGCGGTTCGCGTCCGGCGCCCGGGCCGTCGCGGAGCTGCTGTTCAACGCGGAGCTCGCCGCCCAGGGCGACAGCCGGTGGGCCAGCGCCGACCACGGCTACATCGTCGGCGTCTTCGACCACGCCGACCCGCCGGGCGACGGCGCGGCCGAGGACGGCGAGGAGTCCGCGCTCACCGTCTGGCTGCGCGTGAACGTCGACGCCCCGCACCTGGAGATCCGCTGGCGGCGGGGCGTCCACCTGGCGGCGGCGCCGTCGGAGGCCGACCGGGTCGCGCTCGCCGACAGGCTGTGGGCGGGCCTGCCGCGCAGCGCGGGCCGCCGCGACCTCGTCGCGAAGGACCTGAGCCGCGTCCTGTACGGGGGGCGGGTGCGGTGCGTGTCGTTCCTGTCGACGTCGGTGCGCAGCAAGGTCGCGACGAACCTGCTGTCGCAGCCGCTCAACGAGATCACGCCCGAGCGCATCTTCAGCGCGATCGCGGCGCTGACCGGCCTGGACCGGGAGCTGGAGGCCGAACGGCGGTCCCGCGCGGAGGAGCACCGGGAGCGGGCGAAGGCCGCCGAGGCGTCCGAGCGGCTCGCCGAGTGGGAGCGGGAGGCGGCGACGCTGCTGAAGACGTTCGACCGCCGCGACCGGGCCCGCGCGGACGTCGACGCGGCGCTGCGGCACTGGCGGACCCGGCAGGCGCGGCTGCTCGCGGACGCCGCCGCGGCCGACGCCGCGCTCGCCGCCGAGCAGGAGGCGCTGCGCGCCGAGGCCGACGAGCTGGCCGCCGCCGCGAAGGCCGCCGAGCAGGAGATGGAGCAGCTCACCGGCGGCGCACTGGACGAGCAGGTCGCGTCCGCGGAGTCGGCGCTCGCCGAGCTGAAGGGGCGGGTGGACCGGCTCGGCGCGGACAAGGCCGTCGCGCAGGACCGCCTGGAGGAGCTGCGCCGCCGCGTCGCGGAGCTGGAGGAGCGGCGCCGCGACGCCGACGGCCGCGACGAGGCCGCCGCCCGGGAGGGCCTCGCCGCCGCGGAGACCCGCCGGGACGAGGCGCAGCAGGAGTTCGGGATGGCGCGCGGCGCCGTCGCCCGCGCCGAACGGGCCCTCGCCGAGGCGGAGGCGGGCGCGAGCAGCGCCCCCGCGCAGATCCGCGCGCTCGCCGCCGCCGGGATCGCGGCGGTCGGCCTGCTGGACGCGGTCGAACTGGCCCCCGGCGTCCGGGACCGGTGGGAGGCCGCGCTGTGGCCGTACCGGGAGGCCGTCGTCGTCGGGACGGCCGACCTCGACGCCGCGGCGGACGCCCTGAAGGAGCTCCCGGGCTCGATGATCGTCCCCGCGGACGGCGACGTCGCCCGCGCCACGGAGACCGCGCCGAGCACCACCGGCCCGGACGGCGCCGCGGGCCCGGACGGCGCCGCGGACGCGGGACGCGCGACGGACCCGGCGCGGGCGGCGGGGGCGGGCGGGGGCGGG
>NZ_JBHTJA010000164.1:0-10046 GCF_042675525.1 Actinomadura sediminis | reverse complement strand
GCCGAGCAGGACGCCGCCCGCGACCGCGCCGCTCTGGAGCGGGTCCGCGTCGACACCGCCGAGGCGATCGCGGCGCATCGGGTGGCGCTCGTCGCCGCCCGCGCCGCGCAGGCCGCGGCCGAGGCCGCCCGCGACGCCAAGGCCGCCGAACTTCGCGACGCCCGCGACGCCCACGACCGGGAACGCGCCCGGTTCGAGGCGGCCGCCCGCGCCCAGGCCGATCGCCTGCATGCACTCCAGGCCGACCTGACGCACAGTGCCGCCGCCCTGGCGGGCGCCCGGGAGGCCCTGGTCACCGCACAGGGCGAGACCCATGCCCAGCAGACCCGGGCGGAGGCCGCCGAGCGGGCACGCGACGACGCGATAGGGCACGGGCGCGAGGCCGCCGCCCGAGCCGATGCCCTGGAGCGTCGCGGGCAGGACCTCCAGGCCGCCGCCGATGAGGCCGCCGGGCGGGCGGCCGCCGCTCAGACCGCCCTGGCCGCCCGCCAGGCCCTCTGCGACCGGCTCGAAACCGACCTTGCGGCCGCTCGCGCCGACGCCGCCGAGCAACGCGAACGCGCCGCACGCGCCGAAGCCGCGATGCGCCGGCGCGAACCCGCCCCGGCCGACCGGGAGGATCGTGAGGACGGCCCCGGTGAGGCTCCGGAACCCGCCGGCAAGGCGTGAAGGCCCTCACCCGGGAAGCTGCGAGAGAGCCAAGGGGCCGCTGCCCAATCGAGGTGGCCCCACGGCAACGTACCGGAGCAGCGCCTGGCACGACGACGCCGCGGGTGCGTGGTCGGGTTCGGATACTCGCTGGCCGGGACCTCGATCCAGTACGGCGGGCACGGCGCGATCGCCCACCGGCACGTCTCCGACACCCGCGCATCCCGGTTCGCCCGAGCGGTGCCGGCGAGCGAATCGGCGGACGAGTCGGCGGAGTCGCTCACGCCGGTCGGGGGCAGGGGCCGCAAAACCGTTGGCGGGGCCACGGCATCCCCTGGTAATTTCCCGGAGGCCGTGCCAGAGAACAAGGAGGTGGTACCCGTGAACGTATCGACATGGGTGCTCCCCTCCGGGGTCACGGTCGGGCGATAGGTCGTCCGGGAGCGCCGTTCAAGAGCACTCCCGGAAGGCACGACCGTGCGATTCATTTCTGAACTGCGTCTCGACGACGGCGTCCTCGAACGCGAATTCACCCTCGGGGACATTCCCGGTGTCCTGTGGACGCCCGGATCCACATCCGCGCCGGTGCCGCTGATCCTGGTCGGACACCCCGGCGGGCTGCACATGTTGCGCCCCCGGGTGGCGGCGCGGGCCCGGTACTACGCGGCGGAGTACGGCTTCGCCGCGGCCACCATCGAACTTCCCTGGAGCGGTGACCGGCCCCGTTCGGCCGCCGCCGAGCAGGCCCGCGCCGACCTGGGCCGGGCTCTCGGGACCGGCGAGCCGGTCGGCGAGATCGTCGACCGGCTCGTCCTCCCGCTGGTCGAGAAGGCGGTGCCGGAATGGCGGGCCGCCCTGGACGCCCTCCTGGCGCTGCCCGGGATCGGCGGGCCAGTCGGGTACGAGGGGGGAGTGATCGCCATCGGCATCGGGCTCGCGGTGGCCGATCCGCGGATCTCTGCCGCCGCTTTCTTCGCCGGGAGCTTCGTGCCCGGCGCCCTGTTCGAGGAGGCCCGGCGGATCACGATTCCGCTGCAGGTCCTGTTGCAGTGGGACGACGAAGGGAACGACCGGCAGGCGGCCCTGGAACTGTTCGACGCCTTCGGGTCCAAGGAGAAGACCCTGCACGCCAATCTGGGCGGGCACACCGGCGTCCCGCGGTTCGAGCTCGACGCCGCCGCCCGGTTCTTCGCCCGGCACCTGCAATGAGCCCGGGAGCACACCGCGCGCGGCGGTGCCTTCTCGGACGGGACCTCCTTGTCCACGCCGACGGGGCCGCTGCTCCTTTCGGCGATGTCGGAGAGGCCCGGCCCCAGTAGCCACGCGGTGGTCTGGTGGCCTGGGCGGGGACCCGGCTGCAGCCCGGGCGCGCCGGACGATCACGGTCGGCGCGCCCGAGCCCCCGGCTAAGCCTTGGCCATCACGGTGAAGGCGAAGCCCGCTCTCGTCGGGCGGCGTAGCGGAACGTCGGACTTGACGCGGCGCCGCACCTCGTTCCTGCTGAGGCCGAGCCCGTGCGCGACGAGCCGGTCCGGGCGCACCGGCACCGGATCCTCGAAGAGGACCTCCACCCGGACCGGCCACGCGTCGTCGGGTTCCGCAGGCGCGGTGTCCAGCCGCCAGGCGCCCTCCCAGTCCAGGGTGAAGCGGTTGCGACGGGCGATCCGCTGATCCAGCAGCGTGGACGCCACCAGGTCCGGATCGTTGACGCGGTAGCGGTGGAGCCCGGCCGGATCCAAGGACGTCACCGGAACTCGCTCGTGCACGGTGAGCTTGCTCGTCCGATCGCAGGACACGCAGCGGGCCAGCAGCCACACGTCCAGCAGCTTGCCGTTGGCGTTGACGCGGAACCTGCCCTCGCCGGTGGTGGCCGACCCCGATCCGCAGTCCACGCACCGCAACGACAGGAGGGGCGGCCTGGTCCGGCGGACGACCCAGGGCGGCACGGTATGAGGTTGTGAAGACATGAGCTCTCTTGACCTGACACGAGGCCGATCGCGCGCGGCCTCAGACGCTGTACGGCCGGGCGCACACGGGCAGCCCGGCGGAGCCGACGGGAAGGTCGGCTTGAAGGTGAGCGCAAGAAGGTGTCAGGTCTAGAGAGCAGGCGGGGTCACGCGGTTTTCCTCTGTCCTCACTGCGACGGGGCCGCACGCAACGTACGGGAACGCGGGGGAACCCTCAAAGGGTTTTCCGCCAAGCGAGTTCCCCGAGACGCGACGTGCTCGGGTGCGCGGCCGTTGGCTATGGCGCCTCCGGTTATGGCGCCTCCTTGAACGAGCGCCCGTCGGCGGCGAGGGTTGCGCGGAGGACCCCCACGGCCTTCGGGCCGACTCCGTGCATCGCGCGTAGTTCGCCCTCGGTCAGTTCGGCGACCTGGGCGAGCGTGGTGACGCCGGCGGCGGTGAGGGCCCGTGTGGCGGGGCGTCCGATGGCCTTGGGCAGGTCGCCGACGTCACCGGCCGTCGCGGTATCGGCGGCGGCGGCCTGTGCGGCGAGCCGTTCGGGGGCTTGCGAGAGCCAGGCGCGCCGGACCCAGTGATTGAGGCGCTGCCCGTCGACGTCATCGAGCGGGACACCGACGCCGGCGGCGCTCTGCCGTGCCCCCGGGTATGCGGTGAGGAACTGTTGTGCCTCGGCCCGGGGGAGGTGCAGGTGCACCTCGTTTCCGGCCGTTGAGGCGAAGCGCCTGCCGCCGACCGTGAACGCGGTCGTGCCGGTGCTCGTGCGTTCCTCAGCGGTCTCCGGCAGGGACAGCGCGGTCTTGCGCAACTGGGCGGACGTCGTCACGTTGCCTCCTTCGATATCTGCTCGACCGGTCCGACCGTCCGCGCGCCCGGGATTCATCGGCCGTTCGTGCCCAGGAGGCACCGGGCGGGGTTCAGGTGACCGGCCCCGCGGGCCCCGGACTCGTTGATCGCCTCGCCCGGGGCCGCGGGCTTCACACGGGGTTCGCCGGCGCCATGGAGAGGTTCCAGTAGTCGGCGTAGCGGCCGCCGCGGCGGAGCAGCTCTTCGTGGGTGCCCTCTTCCACGATGCGGCCGCCGTCGAGGAAGGCGATGCGGTCGGCGCGGCGGACCGTCCGCAGGCGGTGCGCGACCATCACCACCGTCCGGCCCGCCATCAGCCGCTCGATGCCGTCGTGGACGGCGGCCTCGTTCACCGGGTCGAGGGCGGAGGTCACCTCGTCCAGCAGGACGATGGGCGCGTCCTTCAGCAGGGCCCGCGCGATCGAGACGCGCTGGCGTTCGCCGCCCGACAGCAGCGCGCCGCCCTCGCCGACGCCGGTGGCCCAGCCGGCGGGGAGCCGCTCGATGACCTCGTCGAGGCCCGCGGCGGCCGCCGCCGCCCGCACCTCGGCCGGGTCGGCGTCGGGGCGGCCGAGCCTGATGTTCTCCTCGATCGTGTCGTCGAACAGGTAGACGTCCTGGAAGACGATCGCGATCCGCGCCATCAGGTCCTCGGTGCCGATGGCGCGCACGTCCGCGCCGCCCACGCGCACCGCGCCGCCGTCGACGTCGTAGAACCGGGCGATGAGCTGCAGCAGCGTGCTCTTGCCGGCGCCGGACGGGCCGACGATCGCGAGCCGGCGTCCCTCGGGGACGGACAGGTCGAGGCCGTCGAGCACCGTGCGGTCGCCGCGCCGGAACACGACGGAGTCGAACTCCAGGCCGTGGTGCTCCGGCCGGACGGGACGGGTGGCCTCCGGGAGGGGGCGGGTGCGCAGGACCGCGTCGAGGCGGGCGAGCTCGGAGCGCGCGCCGCGGACCTGGCCGCCGATGTCGGTCAGCGCCAGGAGGGGGTCGGCGCAGCGGGCGGCCAGCACGAGGACCGTCAGGAGTTCCGCCGCCCCGATGCGCCCGCCGAGCGCGAGGTAGGCGCCCAGGGCCAGCAGGACCGTGAAGATCGCCTGCACGACGAGCGTCAGGCCCACCATGCCGGGCAGCGCCGTCAGCACCGTGCGGCGGGACGCGCGCCGGACGTCGCGCAGCGCGTCGTCGAGCAGCCGGAACCGTTCGGCGCTCCGGCCGCCGGCGCGCAGCACCGGCTGCGCCTGGACGTACTCGACGACCCGCGCGCTCGCCTCGCGGCCGCGGGCGTGCCGCTCGGCGTCGGCGGCGTCCATCGAACGTCCCGTCCTGATCTGGATCGCCGCCACGATCGGGACGGCGGCCAGTGCGGCCAGCCCCATGCGCCAGTCGAACGCGAGCATCACCGCGACGATCGTCAGGGGGGTGACGCAGGCGTTGACGAACGGTGCGAGCAGGTGGGCGATGGCGCTCATCGCCTGCAGGACGCCGTGGCCGGCCATGACCGACACCTCGCCGACGCGGCCCGCGCCGTACCAGCCGATGGGCAGCCGCGCCAGGTGGTCGCCGAGCCGGTGGTAGACGCCGCGCAGCAGGGTGGTGCCGACGCGGAAGCCCGACAGGTCGGCGATGTAGCGCAGGACCGCGTAGCCGGCGACGGCGGCGCCGAACGCGGCCAGCCACGGGCGGGCGTCCTCGGGCGTGCCGCCCAGCAGTGCCCGCAGCACGGGCACCAGCAGCGCGTAGGACAGGCCTTCGGCGACCGCGGCGGCCGTCATCAGGGCCATGGTGCGGCGCACCGGCCGGGCGTATTCGTGTCCCAGCACGCGCAGCAGCGTTCGGATCATCGCGGTTCTCCTCGCGGGGCGTCCTCGGGGGTCGTGTCGTCGGTGCGCTGGGAACGCCAGAACGCGGCGAACTTCCCGTCGCGGGCCAGCAGTTCGGCGGGGGCGCCGCGCTCGGCGATCGTCCCCTCCTCGAGCATCACGACGGTGTCGGCGTCGGCGATCGTCTCCAGGCGGTGCGCGATGACCAGGACGGTGCGGTCGCCCTTCAGCGTCGCCAGGGCGCGGCGCACGGCGTGCTCGGTGTGCGGGTCGGCGAAGGCGGTCGCCTCGTCGAGCACCAGGACGGGGGCGTCGGCGAGGAGCGCGCGGGCGAGCGCGACGCGCTGCGCCTCGCCGCCCGACAGCCCGGCCTCCTCGCCGAGCACCGTGTCGTATCCGCGGGGCAGTTCCAGGACGCGGTCGTGGATGTTGGCCAGCCGGGCGGCGCGGGCGACGGCGTCGCGGTCGGCGTGCGGGACGGCCAGCGCGATGTTCTCGGCGACGGACGCGCGCAGCAGCCGGACGTCCTGGAAGACGAACGACACCGTCCGGTACAGCTCGCGGGCGTCGAGGTCGCGCAGGTCGGCGCCGCCGAGGACGACCGATCCGTGCGTGGGGTCGAAGAACCGCGGCAGCAGCTGGACGAGCGTGGACTTCCCGCTGTTCGAGGGGCCGACGAGCGCGGTGACGGTGCCGGGCTCGAGCGTCAGGTCGATTCCGCGCAGCACCTCGTGCCCGGGTTCGTAGCCGAACCGGACGCCGCGCAGTTCGACCCGGTGGCCGGCCGGGGCGGCCGCGTTCGCGGGTTCGGGCAGCGGCTCCTCGGCGAGCACGTCGCGGATCCGGCCGACGGCGCGGTGGGCGGCCTGCATGTCGTCGAAGCCGTGGCCGAGGGCGGCGACGGGGGCGGTCAGCCCGAGGCCCAGCAGCAGGAAGGGCAGCAGGTCGGCGGCGGCCATGGACCCGCCGGTGACGAGGACGGCGCCGCCGGTCAGCACGACCAGCAGCACGAACGGCGGCGACACGAAGACCTGCATCGCCGCGCCGATCCCGGCCAGGCCGCGCACCAGGCGCACGAAGACGTCGGCGAAGTCGTCGGTGGCGGCGCGGAACCTGCGGTGGGCGCGCTCGGAGCCGCCGAACGCCTTGACGACCGCGATGCCCTGGACGAACTCGACGGCCGAGTTCGCGATCCGCCCCATGGCGGCGTCGAAGGCCTTCTGGTCGCGCAGCCGGCCGGGGGTCATCATCAGCGGGACCAGCGCGAGCGCGAGCGCCACCGGGATGAGGCTGACGAGGGTGAGGCGCCAGTCGACGGTGAACAGGTAGGCCAGCGACACCAGCGGCACGACGAACGCGGAGACCAGTTCGCCGGGGGTGTGGGCGATGAACGGGTGGACGGCGCTCACGTCGTCGCCGACGACCTTCGCGAGCTCGCCGGTGCGGCGCCGGGTGAGCCGGCCGATCGGCACGCGGCCCAGCCGTGCGGCCAGCAGCCGGCGGAACGACAGCTGCACCCGGTCGTCGACGAGGTGCGCGAGCCCGGACGACGCGGCGGTGAACAGCAGCCGGGCGAGCAGGCCGGCGGCTCCCGCGATCACGACGGTCCGGACGTGCCCGTCGTCGATCGGTTCGGGCGCCAGCAGGGCGCGGCCGAGTTCGGCGACCGCCAGCAGCGGGGCCAGGCCGGCGAGGGCGCCGATCACCTGCAGGATCACGACGGCGGCGAAGCCCGGCAGGTGCGGGCGCAGCAGCGCCGGTGCGGCGTCCGGCGGCGCGGCGCGCCGCCGGGTGAGGGCGGGGTCCGCGGCGTTCATCGGTCTCCCGCCTCCGCGGTGCTCGTGACGGCCGGGGCGGGGGCCTCGCCGCCGGTCCGCCTCTCCAGGCGGCTGCCGTTCGGCAGGGTGACGGCCATGATGGTGCTGGGGGTGTCCAGTTCGATGCGGTGCCATCGTCCGCGGGGGACGATGGCGGCGGTCCCGGCGGTCAGCCGGATCTCCTCCTCCCGCTGCCCGGGCCGTTCCGGGCGCAGGTAGAGGCGGATCTTCCCGATGAGGCAGGACACGATCTCCTCGGCTTCGGGGTGGGCCTCCCAGTGGTCGGCGCGGACGTCGGCGCCGGTCCTGGCGTGGAGGGCCGTGAGGCGCCAGCCGTCCCGGCCGGGGTCCGCCGTTCTTCGCGCGGCGTGGATCGTGCCGCCGTCGCGGAGGTGGATCGGGGACGCGAAGAGGTCGATCGGGGTGAGCGTCATGGCGAGACTTCCTTCGTGCCGTGGGGGCGAGCAGGGCGGGGCTGGGCGCCCGGCCGGTTCCGGGCGGGGGGCGGGCCGCCGCGGCCGCCGGTCCGCTCTGGATGCCGGTCCGCTCTGGATGCGGCGGCGGGCCGGGCGGCCGGCGGGACGGCCGGCCGCCGCACGTCCTCCGCTCTGATCGCGTTCATGCCGGACAGCGTGCTGTTCGGCACGGGCCGCGGTCGTCCTGTCCGGGGAGTGTCCTGCGGGTGGCACCGGGGGAGCAGGGCCGGGCCGGCTACTTCGCCGGGAGTAGTGGCCGTTCCTCCGTCCAGCGGAGACTCGGCGCCGGAAAAGCTTCTAATGTACGCACAATGAGGTTTCTGGACCGGGTGGGGCCGCTCGCGCAGGACGGGCTGCTCGCCGCGGCGATGGCCGTGCTGCTGTCGGTCTTCGTGTTCGCCGAGCCGCGGGCGGGCGCGCTGGATCTCGCGGCCGTCCTCGGCGGGTCCCTCGCGCTGGTCGCGTGGCGGCGGGCGCCCCTGGTGGCGCTGTTCGCCGGGACGGCGTTCATGCTGGTGCTCGCGGCGCACCTCCGGCCGGGACCGGCGGCCGCCTATCCGGTGATGGTGGCGGTGTTCGCGACGGTCAGGGCCGGCCGTCCGGTGATCGCGGCGGTGACGGCCGTGGTGTTCCTGGGCGCGGGGCTGGCGGTGAACATGTCCGGCGCCGACGGTGCCGCAGAGAACTTCCAGGACACGACGCTGCTGGTCGGCTGGTTCGTGGCGTCCGGGGTGGCGGCGACGGTGACCCGGCACCGGCAGGCGTACCTGGAGGAGGCCGAGCGGCGGGCGGCCGAGGCCGAGCGCACCCGCGAGGAGGCGGCCCGGCGCCGCGCGGGCGAGGAGCGGCTGCGCATCGCGCGGGAGCTGCACGATTCCCTCACCCACAGCATCTCGGTCATCAAGGTGCAGGCGGGGGTGGCGGTCCACCTGGCGCGCCGGCGCGGCGAGGAGGCGCCCCCGGCGCTGCTGGCGATCCAGGAGGCGAGCGGCGACGCGATGCGGGAGCTGCGCGCCACCCTGGAGGTGCTGCGCGACGCCGGGCGCCCCGCCTCGGGGGAGCCCGCGCCGGGGCAGGACGGCGGGCAGGACGTCGGGGAGGGCGTCGGGGAGGGCGGCGCCGGTGAGGCGGCGGCCAGCGGCCTCGGCCGGCTCGGCGACCTGGTGCAGCGGGCCGGCTCGGCCGGGCTGACCGCCACGGTGACGATCTCCGGCGGGCGGCGGGAGCTGCCGGCCGAGGTGGACCGGGCCGCGTACCGGATCGTGCAGGAGGCCCTCACCAACGTCGCCAGGCACGCCGGCGGTGCGGCCGCGGCGGTGCGCATCGACTACGGGGACGAGGAGCTGGTCGTGCAGGTCGACGACGACGGCGAGGCCGACCCGGACGCGCCGCCCGTGCCGGGCACGGGGCTGCTGGGCATGCGCGAGCGCGTCGTGGCGCTCGGCGGCAGGCTGCGGGCCGAGCCCCGCCCCGAGGGCGGTTTCACCGTGCGCGCCGAGCTTCCCCTCGGGGCGGCGTCGTGATCCGCGTGCTGCTCGTGGACGACCAGGCGCTCATCCGCGGCGGGTTCCGGGCCCTGCTGGAGATCGAGGACGACATCGAGGTGGTGGCCGAGGCCGCCGACGGCGAGCGGGGCGTCGCGCTGGCCCGCGAGCACCGTCCCGACGTCGCGCTCGTCGACGTCCAGATGCCGGTGATGGACGGGATCGAGGCGACGCGGCTGATCGCGGCGGACGAGCGGCTGAGCGGCGTCCACGTGGTGATCCTCACCAACTACGGGCTCGACGAGTACGTCTTCGACGCGCTGCGCGCCGGTGCCTGCGGTTTCCTGGTCAAGGACACCGAGCCCGCCGACCTGCTGCAGGGGGTCCGGGTCGCGGCACGCGGCGACGCGCTGCTGTCCCCGTCGATCACCCGCCGGCTGATCGGGGAGTACGTGGCCCGCCGCCCGGGGCCGGCGCCGGAGGTGCTCGGCGCGCTGACCAACCGGGAGCGCGAGGTGACGGCGCTGGTGGCCCGGGGCCTGTCCAACGACGAGATCGCCGCCCACATGGTGATCAGCCCGACGACCGCGAAGACGCACGTCAGCAGGGCGATGACCAAGCTGGGAGCCAGGGACCGCGCGCAGCTCGTGGTGTTCGCCTACGAGTCCGGTCTCGTCGCCCCGCGGCGCGGCTGACGCCCGCCCGGCCCGCGGGCGCGGGGTCGGGCGGCCTTTCAGCCGAGACGGTGCCGCAGGACGTCGACGCAGGCTGCGCGGCGGGTGGCGTCGCCCGGGTAGCGGCGGCGGCACTCGCGCTCGATCCAGTCGGGTGTCCGGCCGGACCCGGGCGGCTTGCGGGCGCGGGGCCGGTCGCCGCGCGGCGGGCGGTCGCCGCGGGGGTGCCCGGGCGTGTGCTCGCGGGCCCGTCCGCCACCGCCACCGCCGCCGCCGGCACCGTCACCGGCGCCGTCGCCGGGGGCGCCGGG